>JBLHKE010000652.1:0-4565 GCA_047619485.1 Verrucomicrobiales bacterium
TCGATCACAATATCTGCCACGGCACGATCTCCATTCCGAAGCACGCCGGTGGACCGGTGCCCGCGAGCGGACGCACCTTCCATATCCATCACAACTACTTTCGGGACAGCTATTCGATCGAGTTCGTGCGCAACGGCGTCGAGATCGATCACAATCTGTTCGATTTCGAACCTGAGAAAGACCACGGCAATCTGATCTCGGGCTTCGGAAAAGCCGCTGCGAAAGGGCCAGCAAAATTCCACAACAACCTCGTTAACAATCCGGGCCGTGGTGTGCTTTGGATTAACGAACCTTACAGCAATTTCGAAATCAGAAACAACCACATCATTACACACACCACCAAGACCCCGCGTATCGAAGGCCTGTTCGGCTTCAATTCTAAAAGCGATTTCAGCACGATCAGCATCCGCAACAACATCGTCGAATGCTTCGGCCAAGAGCGCCCGCTGTTGCGGAAAGACGAGAGCTACGCGGCGACTGTGGAGAACAACAAACTCATCAACGTGGGTGATATTGCCCGCTTCAAGAACCCAAAAACTACTGGTGCCCAGGGGCTTGAAAAACCGCTAAAGTTTCAATGCGGCGTCCACGGCGAGTTAGCCATCGAGGGGTGGATGACGCGGGACGCCAAGGCAGGCGAATAGTAGAAACGCCCCGAACTCTGCCCGGTTCCAACCCCGGAATAGTCGGTGTGCGGGTGGCAACCTTGTAGCGCAACTTGCGGTTCGCGACGAAAGCAATGGCTCGCTCACCTCTCCGGTTTCCGCTGATAACCAACGCTCAAGCAACGATCCAGATCGAAGCGCTCAGCGTAAAACTATGCAAATCGAAGGAAAGCGCATAAATTTCAACTACGCTTGTAACCCCTGGCGTTAGACGGCTCAGGAATCAGATATATGACAGATACGACTGAATCCAATTGTCCGACCTGCGGCGACCCAATTCCCGAAGAGGCTCCGCAAGGGCTTTGCCCCAAGTGCGTTCTGGCCAATGCCGCCCCCGCCCTCTACTCCTCTGCGCCCCAAGCGAGAACACCCGCGCCGACGGTGGAAGAGATCGCAGAGCATTTTTCTGAACTGGATATCCTCGAAGTGATCGGGGTCGGCGGCATGGGGGTGGTCTACAAGGTTCGCCAACCCAAGCTCGAGCGCGAAGTGGCTCTGAAAATCCTGTCGCACGATCTGGCAACTGACCCAGCGTTTGTCGAACGGTTCAACCGCGAGGCACGCGTGCTGGCGCGACTCAACCATCCGAACATCGTCACCGTGTTCGATTTCGGCACCGCTGGCCCCTATTGCTACTTGCTGATGGAGTTGGTCGACGGGGTGAACCTGCGGCAGGCGATGCACACTGGAGGTTTCACTCCCGCCGAATCACTGGCATTGGTGCAGGACATCTGCAGCGCCCTCAGCTTTGCCCACGAAGAGGGTATCCTGCACCGCGATATCAAACCGGAGAACATCCTCATCGATAGCCGTGGCCGGGTGAAGATAGCCGACTTCGGGATCGCTAAATTGGTTGGCGATGATCCAAGAAACGACGTCACGTTAACCCTTCAGGGGGCGATCCTCGGCAGCCCGCAGTACATGGCGCCCGAGCAAATTGAGACCCCCGGAGACGTTGACCAACGCGCCGACATCTACTCGCTGGGTGTGGTGTTTTACGAAATGCTGACAGGTGAGTTGCCGATCGGTCGCTTCGCCGCACCGTCTGAAAGGTCATCACTGGATCCGAGGATTGACGAGATCGTGATGCGGACGCTCGAGAAGGAGCGCCAGTTGCGCTATCAATCCGCTGGTGAGTTGAGAACCAAGGTCGAATCCATCACCCAGTCCCCGCCAGCGGGTGCCGCCGGAGAGGGCAGCGCTGCAGCGCCTTCTGCTGACGCGATTGCGGGAACCGCTAGATTCGCCACCGCCTCGGCAATCCTCACAGGCATCAGTCTCCTTCTAGCGGTGGTGGCCGTTTTCATTCTTATTGCCGCCGATGCGGGCTACAGCAACCCACAGCATGAAAAGTTTCGTAAGACATTCGTAGCGATGCTCGCTGCGATCAGCGTGGCCGTGGTCGGGGTGCCTGCTTTGCTCGGAATCATCCTCGGCTCGAAAGCTTTAGGAGAGATACGTCGTTCCGCAGGTAAAATAGGAGGCTTAGGCAGCGCCATGTTTGGCACATTGACGCTGCCCGTGGTGCTCGTCATCGCAATGGGCTGCATGATGCTCGTGTTCCTGCTGAAGACGGCGGGCGGTGGCATGGCTGGGCTTTTTCTAGTGATCGCCGCAGCCTTAGCTGGCCCCCTCTCGCTAATACTACTCGTCCGATCCGTCGGGCGTTGGGCGCGCGGAGATGCTGACCCCGACGGCGGAGCTACCGGTGCGCAGGTCGCAATGAGGGGCGCTGGGGTGATCTTCGCCGTCTTGCTGAACCTCACCATCTTGGCCCTTTGGAACGCAAGCTCCGAGCTGCCCGACAACGATCTCGATTTCGGCAGGCGCGGAAACGCTCCCGCCGAGACCAGCTCCCGGTCGGAATCGCGAGTCAAGGTTGTCGACAAGAAGCCCGACGGCCAGCGTGACAAAGAGCTCTGGGATTCGCACTGGCCAGTAGCCCCCCATCAGGTGCTACAACTGATCGTACCGAAGGGGCACGCAGCCACGGTAGAACTGGTGCGCACTGATGCGTCCGGGAAAGAAACGGTGGATGCCAGCTGGGCTGCGGTCGCCCCGGACTCGAAACCGTTCGAAGGAGTCATCGCGATCGGAGCCCCCGAGGATCTTCAAGCAAAGCAGCAGGAGGGCGTCGCAGCACTCAAGGGAACGTTCTGGAGCCTAAAAAGTGAAGCGACATCCCAGTTAAGTAAGTTTTATCCAGGGAGGCTGGATCTCAATCGCGGGACAAGAACGGTCGATCTATCGAATTCGAATCGGGATAAGTTGAACGACCACTTCGAGCTGGGCAAGTTTCGACCTCGTGGGTCATCGCAAGCAGAGAACTTGTCGCTGCGAGTCGTAAGCAAGCCACGCCCTGGACCTGGCGATCCGTTCGTCCTCGGGGATGAACTGTTCGGCATGGGTCGGCCTTCAGAGGTGATCGACGAGTGGATCAAACTGCGCGAAGATTGGCGCAAACGGAGTTCGGCTGCGATCAAACCCCCTGGGAAAACTGCCGCAGATTGGACCGAGATAGAGCCAGAAATCGAACTCGATTTCGTCGCACCGGCAGGCCAAGTGACCGTTTTCTCGTTGCAGGCGCCATGGGATCGTGATCACGAGTCCCCGGATGACTGGTACGTCGTCGCGCCCGAAAAAGAGGACTACAAGGGGACGATCAAAATCGGCACCGTAGGTTCTTCTATGAACGACGGGCGCAAGACCGTCGAGATCTTGGCCACGTTGCACGATTCCACAGGTGAGGCGAAGAAGAGCCACACCTTCAAAGTTGCGGGCGAGCAGACGCTCAAGATCCCTTCGACCTACTCGTGTTTCGAGATGGATGAAGTTCCGGGTGGGCAGGTGACCGGTCACGGTGATCATGAGATTTCTGGGGGCCTTGACCTGTCGCAGCAGGGCATTCATTTCATCTACTTTTCAGGTCATGCAGGCAGCCCTCTCGAAGATACTTTGCGATTCTTGGCATGGAGCGTGCCGCGACCTGACCCGGATCGCGCGGCCGATTCGCAAGGGGGCAGGATTGGCCCCACCAACCCACCGAACGTGGTCGATCGCTGGATCCAGCAACGGCAGAAAAAACTGACCGCGAAGAAGGGAGAAGGAGTAGTCGGGGAGAAACTCGGTGCGATTGATCGCATCGAAGGCGCGGCTTTCCTGCGTTCTGGTTTCACCTTCGACACCACTCAGCGACAGCTGGATGGCAGGACGGATGTCCGAATAGGCGAGGCGCTCCTGCTGAGGAAGGGCAGCAAGGCCTCGCTCTCGCTTGATCCGGCGACTTCGGTTCAACTCGATGCGTCCAGCGAAGGAGTGATGGTGATTTTTGTTCAGCCGTGGATGTGGTTTTTGCCCCCGCTCGCTGGGCTGAAAGCTGAGTTTGGTAAGTTGTCACCCGGAAACGAGTTTTCGATCGCCACCGCATTCGGAGTGTCGTTGGAGGTGGGTGGGGAAACGACCTTCCAGTTGAGCTCCGAGGGAAAACTCGAGATCTGGGAGGGCGAGTTAAAAGTCATCCCAAATTCTGGGGAGGAGCCAACACGCATCTCGGCTGGCCAGGAGATGTCGTTTCCCAGAACTGCGATTCTCGACGATTTTAAACCGGAGGCCGTTTCACCTGTCGAGCGCCCGAGCAGAGAAGCTAGCGGCGACGAACCGAAAAAGCAGTGATGATTGACGACGAACTCCCCTCCCCTGAATCCAAGGCCTTCCATACGACCCGCTGGACGATGGTAATGCGCGCGCGTGGCGATGCCCCGGAGGCGCGTGCCGCCATGGCCGAACTCTGCGAGGCCTACTGGACTCCGGTTTTCCGCTTCCTGCGACGCGAAGGGCGGGACGAGGATCTAAGTAAGGAACTCACGCAGGAGTTTGTCGCGCGCATGCTTTCCCGAGGCG
>JBLHKE010000653.1:0-4553 GCA_047619485.1 Verrucomicrobiales bacterium
TGCGCTGCCCAAATCGCCAGCGCAGCGTCCTTCTCCACACTTTCTGGTCGCGGCTTTTTTGCAGGCGGCATTTCGCCCGATCGCACCCGGTCGTGGATTTTCACCCAAGTCTCAAAATTTGCGTCATTAAGCTTGAGCGCGGTGAGATCCAGCTTTCCTTTTTGGCTGTCGGAGTCGTGGCATTCGAAGCAATGCTTCTCCAGAAACGCGGCTGTATCCGCCAACTCAGCTGCTTGTGCGCATGGAGTGAAGAGCAACGTGGCGGCGAAAATTCGGACGGCTTGGTTCATGGATGGCATCGGGATCGGAAAATGACAGAATGGTACAATCACAGAGAGACAAAATCACATAAATGGGGAAGCTATCACCATGGGGTAAAACGCAACCCGAACAGCACCAGCACGCTCGCCGCGAGGAGACTCAACGCTGGAATTACGAAGGGATCGTAGAAGTCAATGAGCTGTGGCCGCTTCTCTAGCACAGTGACTTTTTTCATCTCATCGATGCGGCGAAAAACAATTTCCAGGGCTTCGCCGGTAACGGCGTTGAAGGCTTCGCCGCCGGTGGAGCGGGCGATGTTGACGAGCTGCGGTTGAATTCTGTCGCCGCTGAGCATGATGGCAAAGACGGTGATTCGCTCCTGTTTCAGGCGGGCGATGATCGGCGCGTCTTTCGGCGGCAGGATGTCGCTGCTCTCGCCGTCAGTCAGAAGAATGATCATGCGATCACCGCTGGGACGTTCCGCGAGGAGTTCAATCGAGCCATTGAGCGCTTTGCCGATGAGCGTGATACCCCAGAGATGGTCGGGCAGGCCGTGCCGCCCCATCTCGACGGGATCGATTTTCGGATTATCGGGCTGGATGAATCGTTTCGAGAGCGGGATCGATTGGGTGTCGAGGGTAAGCGGCAGCCAGTGGATGTAGTGCCGCGAGAAAATGGTAAGACCGAAGGCATCACCTTGCCGGTAATTGACGAACTGCTCGATGGCGTCCATCGCCGAGTCGAAACGCCGATGGCGGCCGTCGGCTTGTGACCCATGCGCTTCGGCCATGCTGCCGGATGTGTCGAGCAGGAGTTGGATGTTGGTGAGCTGCCGCTCCACTTCGGGCGGCGCGAATTTCATCGGGTGCGCCAGGAAAAGGATCGCGATGGCAAGCAGCGCGGCAGGCAGACCGTTCGCGACCAGAACAAGAATGCGCAGGAACCACCCGCGCCCTTGTTTTCCGTGATCGAAAGGCATCACGATCGAATGCCCGCGCCGGACAAATTCCCAGAACACGAGGATCACCGGCAGAGCCAGCAAGGCGAGCAGTTGCGGGTGTTGAAAAGTCATGACGCGGCCTCCTCCTGTGGACTGGCGTCCGCCGCATACGGCGCGACAAGCTCGGCGATTTCCTCGCGCCCAACCGGTGACGCAGGATGATGCAGCCAGTGTTGGAGCTTGCGCAAGGATGCTGACGTCTTGTCGTCGCGCCAGATCGCGTTCAGCGTGGCGCTCATGGGCATATGGCTGAGCGCAAGTTCATCGCGCCAACAGCGGAGTAGCAGCATCTCCATCTGGGCCTTGTCGTCGGCGGTCAGGGCGCCGGTCTCCAATTTCGTCATGAACTTGCGCAGCATTTCGGGAAGCGTGAGGCCGGCGGGCGCCGCGTCCGCTTCGGTCACAGGCCGCGGGCGCTTGAAAAACAGGAGCATCAGCAGCCACACGATCCACAGAACAAAAAGCACCGTCATCGTCTCGTAGTAACGGCCGCCGACATCGATCCGCAGCTCTTCGGTTTCTTCAATGCGGGTGTCGAGATCTTTCGACAGCTTGGAATCGCCGGTAATGCGAAAGGCAGGCAAGCCGGTCAACTCGCTGCCATCAGCGGCGATGAGAAAATCCCTGAGATCGAAGGTGCCCGCGCGATTGACGATGTAACGCACATCGTAGATGCGCCGGCCCTCTTGTTCGGTCACCTCGGCGATGCGCACGTTCACCGCGACTCCCCACTTGTAGGGCGCCACCGAGAGCAGCGGTCCGCTATAGGTCACGATCGCGGCCTGTTCCACACCGAGCGGCACGCCGGGACCGTCGATTTCTCGATTCCTATTTAAGTAAATAACCACCGCGACGAGCCCGAGCACGGCGGCGATCACCGCGAGGGTGGCTTTGCGTTTGAAATGGGAGCCGCGCTTCATGTCATCGTCCAGCGCTGCCACCCAAGCCACGGCGGTTCAAGAAATGCCGCAAGCGGCCGAGAATCGGCTGGTCGGTGCGCAGAGAAAGGTAGTCAATTCCGAAGCGCGTGAGTTCGCTCTTCCAGCCGGCGCTGTCGACGAAGGCGCGTCGGCCATGGCCGACAAAGGTCCGGCCCGACTCCGCTTCCGCGCCACGGAACAAGCCCGCGCCCTTGATGTTCAACTCGGCCGGATCCTGGAGATGCAGCACTAGGCAGTCGTGTTCCTGTCCGAGCACCTGTAGCGCGGCGAAGACGTCGGGATCGTGGAGGTCGCTGAGCACGATGACCGTGGTGCGGCGTTTTAACGAAGGCGTCACTTCACGGACTCGCTGTGCCAGCGTCGTCTCTTCCATGAAGTCGTGATGCCGAAGCTTGTGCGACCATTCCATCACGAGATTGCGCGACAGCGAAGGGCGCACATGCAGTTCGCGCGCGCCGCAGCCGAGCATTCCCACTGGCGTCATCGTAGCCTGCGCCGCCAGCGCCACGCCGGTCGCAATGCGCACGGCCCAAGCATACTTGCTAAGCTTCTGCGAACTCACGCACATCGAGGCCGAGGTATCGACGAGCAGGTAGAGCGGGATCTGTCGCGGCTCCTGGAATTCCTTGATGTAGAGCTTGCCAACGCGCGAGGAGACCTTCCAGTCGATGAACTTCAACGGATCACCCGCGACGTAAACACGCGACTGGGCGAACTCAAGGCCGCCACCGTGGAAGACGGATTCTTCTTGGCCGAAGTTCAGGCTGTTGGCCAGTTGCTTGACAGTCACCTCGAACTGCCGGGCATCGACCGGATCGTCGCTAAGTTTTACCTTACGTTTCATGTTAACCGAGACCGGCGAGAATCTCCTCCAGTACCTGCGGGCCCGTGTGGCCGGCGGCGGAGGCTTCGAAGGTGACGCGAATCCGGTGCAGAACCACGTCCTCGGCGAGATCGAATAAATCATCCGGCGTCACGTAGTCGCGATCGTGCATCACCGCCCGCGCCCGGGCGGCATTGATTAGCGCCAGGCCGGCGCGGGGACTGCAGCCAAAGTCGAGGTGCTCCGATTCCCGGGTGCGGCGCGTCAGTTCGACGCAATGCTTCACGAACACCTCGCTGACATGCACCGCCTGCACGGCCTCCATCGCGGCCACGAGGTCGTCTTTCGATCCGCAGGCGTCGTCCTCGATCATGTCAAAAGCCGAGCGCGGCACCGCGCCACCGTCTTCGCGCATCAGCCCCATGCCGAGTTGCCGCATCAGGATCTGCTGCTCGTCTTCGCGATTCGGATAATCGAGCCGATGCAGGAGCATGAAGCGGTCGAGCTGTGCCTCCGGCAAGTCAAAGGTGCCGGACTGCTCGACCGGATTCTGCGTCGCGATGACCAGGAACGGCACCGGCAGCCTCAGCGCCTGTCCCCCGATCGTAACCTTGCGTTCCTGCATCGCCTCGAGCATCGCACCCTGCACTTTCGGCGCGGCCCGATTGATCTCGTCCGCGAGCAGCAGGTTTGAGAAGATCGGCCCGCGGTGGATTTTAAACTCGCCGGTTTTCTGATCGATGATCTCCGAGCCGATGATGTCGGATGGCAGCATGTCGACGGTGAACTGGACGCGGTTAAAATCGAGATGGATCGCCTTGGCGAGGGCGTTCACGAGGAGGGTTTTGGCGAGGCCGGGCAGTCCTTGCAGCAAGAGATGACCGCCAGTGAGAAGGGCGATCAACACGCGTTCGACAACGACATCCTGACCGACGACGATCTTGGCGACGCGTTCACGGACTCCGGAGACGAATTCCTGAGGGGATTGGGTGTTGCCGGAGCGGCTTGCGGGTGCGGTAGACATAAGAGGCGGAAGTATTTTGGGGAAAAGAGAGGTTGGTGGTTTATTCAAGAAGCGCAGCGGAGCCACTTCGAAGCGATTTTGCGAAGGTCGTCTTCCTGCAAGGTGCTTTCGGCGCCGAAGCAGGTCTGTTGAATGCTCTGAAGATCGCTTTGCAGTTCGTGTTGCTGCTCCTCCTTGAGATCAACCAACGGGCTGCTGCGCAAGCGGCGCAACAGGGCGACGACCGCGAACCCGTCGATATCGGTCGGCATGTGGAAAACGTCGCGGGCGCGCAGCGGGCGTTCACGACCTCGCCTGCGGAGCAGGATCAGAATCAATCCGATCCCTATGACGCCGCAGCCGATCCCAACGAGCCAGGGAACCGGATATTTCGCGGGATTCGCGAGGAGTTCGACACCCTTGCCTTCGGCAGTCGCACCGAGGGTCACGACAGGTTCCGACAGCGTCGTCAGATCCATCTCCCGGTAGGTTTGGTAAGTGACGGAAGCGTCAGCCGCTTTAGGG
>JBLHKE010000654.1:0-4548 GCA_047619485.1 Verrucomicrobiales bacterium
AGAGTTGAGAAATCGTGGCCGCGCCGAGCCTCCCTGCCTTGCTAGCAAAGCTAGCCACCGGTGCCATAACCGCCCATGATCTCGTCTGCGTAGGTATTGATATGAGAAATAATATCCTGAGTATCTCGCTCGCTCAGGTCATAGCCTTCGAGGGTCGTCAACAGGTGGCCGACAAATGCCTTCATGTGTCGCGGCTTGATCCCGAGCCCCGCATGGATCGTGTGAAGCGGGCGACCGGAATAGTTGATCGGGCCATCGAGAGCAGCACTGAAGAACTCCCGTTGCATCGTCTGCAGCCGCTCGATCTCAACATTCTTGAAAAAAGGTCGGAGATCCTCGTCGGCGAGAACTTTCGTATAGAATTCACTTACCATCCCGGTGATCACCTCGTCACCACCGATCCGATCGTAGAGGCTTTGTTCAGATTCTTCGCTCATAGGAACACCATAGATCGGTCTCACCCGCTGAGGCAACTCCAAGATGCCCTCGGCATCGTTCCAGCCACATTTGCTTTGAGAGTCGCTCTTTCCTACCCGAACATAGAAAAATGAAGAACCTGCTCCCCTCACTTGTACTGCTGCTATCGATGGCAGCCACCGTATCGGCAGCCGATCAGTCATTAGTGTTAGCGGCACCGTTTACGGACAACATGATCCTGCAGCGGGAATCTGACCTGCCCGTGTGGGGGTTCGATGCGCCGGGAGGCCAAGTGACCATCGAGTTTGCGGGACAAACCAAGACCGCCGTTGCGGACAAGAAGGGCGATTGGATGGTGAGACTCGATCCCCTCAAGGCCTCACTGCAAGAGCGGGGGTTTAAAGTGAAAAACAAGCGCGGGGAATCCGTCGAACTCCAAGGCGTGCTGGTCGGTGAAGTGTGGTTCTCCTCCGGCCAATCCAACATGGTGTGGCCGGCAGGCAAGAGCATGTGCAGCGGGATCGCCAGCGAGATCGCCAGCGCAGCAGAAGACGTTCCTATCAGGGAAATCAATATCAACACCGTGTCGGCCCTCTATCCTCAAAAGAAGGCCAGCTCGGACGGCGGATGGAAGAAGGCCAGTAGCGCGAGCGGTTTTTCGGCGCTGTCACTGGCGTTCGCCCACGAACTCTATAAGGAATTAAACATGCCGATCGGCATCCTGCTCAGCGCCCACAGCAACACCAGGGTCGAGGCGTTCACCCAACGCCAGGCGTTTGAAGCCCATCCGCAGCTCAAGGGGGATGTCGACCTCATGCACGACGCCGATCCACTGACGGAGCAAGGCCGCAATGCCTTCAAAACATACTATGCGGATCTGAAAGCATGGCAGCAGCAAGCTGGCGAGATCGCGGTGGCTGGCGGCAAGATTCCGGCACGACCGAACCTCCCTGGTATCGCCGGGATGTGGCGCGGACCATCCCAATTTTTCAATGGCAAGATCGCCCCACTCATCCCATATGCGATCCGCGGTGCGATCTGGTGCCAGGGGACGAGCAACGGCAACGACGGCAGGATCTACGCGGCAAGAATGGAGGCCCTCATCAGGGGTTGGAGGGATGCCTGGGACATGCCCGAAATGCCTTTCTACTTCACCCAAATGCAGTGCTATGGGGCACCAGATCCAGATTCCGTTGGGTTTGCCGACATCCGCCAGGCCCAGCACCTGTTCTTTATGAACAACCGCAAGAACGTGGGCATGGTAGTCCAATCCGACCTGAACTCGGCCCGACCCGGCGGGATTCACTACTACAACAAACTCCACCCGGGGATGAGAATGGCACGCTGGGCGCTCGCCAAGCAGTATGGCAAAGAGATCGCACACACGGGTCCGATTTACAGCGGCTACCAAGTCGAAGGCGGCAAAGCCATCGTCTCATTTGAAGAAGGCAGCCTCTCTGGCGGCTTGATGGTTGCCAACAAGGGCATGGCCAAGGACTACCGCGAAGCGGAAAAATTCGTCGAACCAGCAAAACCCACCCCCGGCGACAAGCTGAACCATTTCCGTGTGTGTGGTGAAGACAGGAAGTGGCACGCGGCTGAGGCGCTGATCGTTGGCGACACCGTCGTTGCCAGTTCCAAGGACGTACCCTCCCCAATCGGCGTGCAATACGCCTATAGCGGTGTTCCGGAAAACTCGAACCTCTACAACCAAGCTGGCCTGCCGGCGACCCCGTTCGCGGTGATCCATCGCATGTTCATCTTCGAGGAAGACAACCTTGCAAAAGCCGCCGCTGAGAAAGCCAAGTACGCCCGTTATACCGACCCTGACTATCCCATCCTCCAAGTGGCCGAATACTATCGTGATGGCGTCATTCTACAACGCGGTCAGCCCATCCCAGTGTGGGGGCATGCCAACCAGGGGGTGAAGATCACCGTGACTCTCGGCGGTTTCACCAGGACCGTCGTGGCCAATGAGCTGCAACAGTGGTCAGTTTCATTCCCCACTAGGAAGGCATCGACCGAGCCGATCACCTTGAGCGTGCAATCGAACCACGACCACAGCCGGACTGTTAAAAACATCCTCGTGGGTGATGTCTGGTACCTAACGGGCAACACGCTGCTGACCTCCGAGTGGGCTTACGATCAGCGCGATAAGGAAGTCGAGTTACCTGCTGCGATGCCGCTCGTCCGGGAGTTCCGAAGAAACACCAAGGCCAGCACCTCGACCACTCCCAGAAAGCGCAGCTTCGAAACCGGCGGCGGGAAATACCGCTCCTCATGGGCGACGGCGGACTACTCGAAGGAGGGCCATGGCGTGACCATGTTTGCGTATCAATTCGCCAAAGCCCTCAACCGGCAAGGGATTCCGCAAGGATTCATGACAATGTCATCGGGCCAGGGAGGGCGTACTCGGCAGCTCGCTTCACCGCTGTCCTGGACCTCGTTTCATGGCGTGAAAGACATCGAGAACCCAACCTTCAAAGCCCGCCTCGATGAACTGCTTTTGCAGTTTCCCAACACCGAGGTGGCGAAGACGGCTGCCGCTAAGCATGTCGGTGAGGTCAAAGCCTTTGTCGAAACCATCACTGATGCTGGCAAGCGCGGCGCAGATCTGTCAGAAGGGATCGCGCTCCAGGCACCAGCATTCCCACAAGCAGGTAAGGGCAGCACGGTGGATTCGGACATGATTCCCACCTACGCCTACAACTGGTGCGTGAGCCCGCTCACGCCGATGGCCGTCGCCGGAGTGATCTGGATCCCATCTGAACACAACCTCGGCGAGCCAACTGCCAACTACGCGGCCGAGCTAGAAATTTACGCCAGAAGCCTGCCGGGCACCTACGGTCAGAACAAGGTCCAGTTCCTCTATGCTCAACCGGCAAGCACCTTGGTCAAAGGCATCACCGCGCCCAAGATCCCGGGCGCAAAGACCATCAGCTTCGATCAATGGCCAAAGAGCCTCAAGGACATCGCCACCGAGATGGCAAAGCTGGCTGAATGATCAGTTTTTGGGTTCCTCCTCATGCCCGTCGAAAGCGTCGAGCCACTCGCCGAGCTTGATCAGACCGGTCTGGTCGCATCAATTGCCTTTGTCATCAGCTACTTCTTCCAAGGCTGCTTTCCGCCCTCGCCCAGATCCTCCCACTTCGGCGAAGCCTCGTCCGCGGGCAGCTCTTTGATCGAGATGTCTTTGTAGCGCACCTGGAAAGCCGATCCACCGTGCGTCTGCAAGCCGATCAAGCCCTCGAGCGGAATCTTCCCGTCCGGCTCGGTGTAGTCGACGGTCATCACGCCATTGATGAAAAGCTGGATCTTCTTGCCTCTGCAGATGATGCGATACTTGTTCCACTCGCCCTGCTTCACCGACTTGGCGACCTCTGGCTTCACGTAGTCGCCAATGACTTTCCGGCGGCGCGACTCGTCGTAGAGCTTGCCCCACCAACCCGGCCCCACGTCCGCCTGGTAGCCGATCATCTCATGGTGTTCCGGCACACGTTCGCTGCGCACCTGAATGCCGGCGTTGGGGTTCTTCGATCCCTCGACCTTTACTTTTAGATTCAACTCGAAGTTTGCGTAGCGTTTCTCTGTCGTGATAAAAGTGTTGTGCGGGATCTTCTGGTCGAGCGAGCCACCGACGATCTCGCCAGCCTCGACGCGCCACCATTTCTCCTCCCCCTTCTGAATCTTCCAACCCTTGAGCGTCTTGCCATCAAAGAGCGAGACCGCTTCAGATTGCGCGAAGGCTCCTACGGCGGCGAATGAAAGGAGAGCGATGGAGATTTGCAGGCCAAGTTTCATAGATTGGATCATAGTCTCCGAGACGCTTGGATGGAAAGACGGCATTTGTCGAAGGTTCAAGCCATCACCGTTTTTTTAAGAAAAACTAACATTCAGGCAAAGAAATTTCATGATACCTGAATATCATTTGCTCATTTTCGTATGGAGATTATATTGTATCTGATATCAATTCTCTTTTATGAGAATCGGATCGGAAACACCGACGAAAACTGCGACTGACCTACCCCTCCCGAAGTGCTTATTTTGGCGCTTCGCACTTTGCATGTTGGGAAGTTTTTAATTTTTATCGGCACTTCCTCTCCCGGCTCCAGCCGTCGGTATCAAAATTGG
>JBLHKE010000655.1:0-4539 GCA_047619485.1 Verrucomicrobiales bacterium
CCTCGTAGACAAACGGATTACGCATTAGCGCTAGATCCCACTCGTAGCGGGCATTCAAAATCCAGTCTGCTTCACGCGCCATTCCAAGCGGCTCGATATTGCGATCCTCATCGTCGCCGTCGCGCCAAGTCTCTACCGACAGCGAATACTTCGGCCACTGGCCCGAGCTGGATCCACGCCGCCGCACCCCGGCCCTCGTGGTAAGTACCGGTTCGCCGGTCAAGACAGTGCGGCCGGTGTCGGGATCGGGCTCGAAGAAGAACATGTGAGAAGCCAGCCGCGTGGTCGCACTGGTGCCGGGCGGTGACCCTTTCCCGAGCGTCGACAGCACGATCACTGGAAGGTCAGATGAAAACTCCGGGACGTCCCCGGCCATTTTCAAGAACGTCTGTGTCTTCACCGCACCGTTCAGCGCGCCAGGCAGATAGGCCCGTGCCCGCACCTGGGTGCTCACGTCGATCTGCAGCGGGGAAGAATAGATCGGAGAAACCTCGGTCGGCACCGACAGATCGGTGGTGTAGTGGATCGCCGCGCCGGGTGATGCACAGCTCAAACCGAGCGTGAAGGTCTCGGTAAACAGATGTCCGGATTCAGAAAACTCGATGTCGGCTGGCGGCGGCGGCGAGACCAGGCCGTTCGCTGCACCGGGCGTCGGGGTCTCGAAATAGCCTAGCTGTGGCGGCGTCGAGAGATCTTGTACTTCGCCGACCAGTTCAGGAATGATGATAAAGTCGGAGCTGCCCTTCGAATCGTTCAGCCCCTGCAGCGCGAGAATGTTTTCTCCCGCGACGAGCGACCCGGCAAAGCTCAGGTGAAAAAGTTCGAATGCCTCACCGACGTTGACCTCTTCACTTTTTGTCGCCTCGGAACTGTAGAGTAGCGGATCTGGGGTATTCTTTTTTGCCACCTCGGTGCCGTTGATGTAGGCGACGAAGCCGTCGTCGATCTTTACCTTGAGGGTCATGCTAACGACCTCTGCAGGATCGTCGATCTGGAATGGGATGCGGATGTAGATCGAGGCGTTCTCACTCTGCATCACAGAGCGAATGTCGCCGTCTGCCGCGATGTCATTGCCAACAGCCGATGAGTAGCCATACCCCAAGGCGGTGTGGGCGGCCGTCCAGCCCGCGTCGTCGAAAGTCGGCCCCTGCCAAGTCGAACCGATTTCAGCATCTGGGATGAGGTAGGTCGCTTCCGCTCCAAGTCCGACGAACTCCACGACCGAGATTGGCCTGCCGATACCGTAGGAAATAGTTTCGAACTGTTCCGGGTAGGCAGGTGTGATCTCACTGGCGATCGTGACGCCGTCCGGCTTGACTAGTGCCAGGTAGTCGCCGCGGCGATCGAGGGTGAAATTGGCATGCAGTTCCGCACCGCTACTGCGGTCTTTTCCGGATGCGAAGACGACGATCGATTCACCGGGCGCGAGACTCTCCGCCGGGAACGTCCAACGGCTCAGCTCAGCTCGGCTGTTTGTCAGATGAAAGCCTTCCAAAGAGACGCCCAGCGCTCCCTGATTAGTGAGTTCAATCCAATCGGATGGCGCCCCATCGGCGTCGCGCAAATCATCATCCGCGACCGCCATCAATTCTGTGATGGTGACCTGGGCATCGACCTGTCCTGTCAGGCGGAGCAGGATCGAGGCGCACGCCAGCGCTAAAGTCATTCCTGTCTGGAGGTGTCGAGAATAGTTCGTCATTTGTCGCGCTAGCCTACCGACCCGGATGCGATCCCTCAAGCCCCGATGGCAGGATGCAGGACAGCAAATTTGCTACGGCTTCAAGGAGTTCCTGTCCGACTGATGAAAAATCGTCACCGAAGTGCCGGTCAGAGCCACGCGCCTCCGACTGAATATCGAGTGCGCGGCGAAATGCGCGTCGGAGCGATCCTAGCTTAAGCCTTCCTGCATCAACCACATGGTTCCGTGGAGCCTGTGAGTTTGGGCGTCGGAGGGGAGCAGATGAACCCTGCCTTCACCGGAGAATCTATGCCTCGTGAACAATCGCTCTGCCTGGAACACCAAGGCAACGCCTTTGTTCGAGACGGTCACTGAAAACTTGTCAGTAGAAGCGGCGTCAATAGCTCGAAGCCCGACGCCACCCGGGAACTCTACAACCTGGATACCGACCGGGTTGAGCTCAACGATCTACGTTTCTACCTCGCAGGGTAAGGCTGGTATTGACGGCTGGACCAGCGTCATACTCCACGGTCGGCCCATTGGGCCACGTCACGGCAAGTGACTTCACTTGCGTGGCACTGCCAAGTCCGAAATGGGCGACCGGGGCATGCTGGCAGACGAAGGAGTCGCCAGTGACGATCCATCGTGTCTGCACCCGATGCTGATCGTCGGTAATGACTACCTTGGCTCCGTTGGGTGAAAATCCGGGGCCGGGTGATTCCCTCAACCGGACAGAAAACCAGTTGCGGGGTCGGCCGGTGTCGATGTCATTGCCGAGAATGTGATACGTGGAGGCAAAACCGCGACCGTTCCAGGCGGAATCCACGATGGCAAGATCGGGGCGACCGTCGGCGTCGAAGTCGTCGGATACCACCGAGCGAGCATCGAATGCCAGGGCGCCTCCGAACATGAAGGAGCTGTTGATAAATGGTTCAGGCTTGTCTTGCTGATTGAGGAACAGGACATTTTTCTCGTAGCCGTTCCACGAAATTTGATCGCGATTGAGATCCCCGAGAGTCACGTTGAAAACCTCCAGAATCTCAGGTTTTGCGACCGAGTCGCCGGTGTAGATATCGTGCCTCCAAAAGGTCGAGCAATAGTCTTCGCAGGACTTTCCGCTGCGGTGACCGTTGGCGACATAGATGTCCTGATCGCCATCGAGATCAAAATCGAAGGAGGTTGCTCCCCAGGACCAACCGGTGCGCGCGACGGCGGCAGCGACGACTGGGTCTTCGCGGAATTTCCCCTCGCTGGTACCATAGTAGAGCCGGTTTCCGTATCCCATCGCGGCTCTCATGCGATGCACATCGGGGCGGTTCTCGCGCCCGAGATCGAGCTGATCGAGACGGCGTGCGGTCGTAGACGACATCCCGATGACATAGATGTCGAGTAGGCCGTCCTGGTTGTAGTCGCCGAAGGTGTGGCCCATGCCAAAGAAGTGGCGGTCGTCGACGAACGAGTCCGTGGCGAGTTCGAAATCGCCCCTGCCGGTGTTCCGGTAGATATCGAGGCCCGCATAGTCGGATACGTTGATCAAGTCGAGATCGCCGTCTGCGTCGAGGTCGATGAAAGAGGCTGAATAGCTCCGGCGGTTGCGCAGGGGGGAGAGCCCGGAGTCTTCGGTGGCATCGGTAAACTTTCCGGTGCCATCGTTGATCAGGAGAAAAGACGGATAGCCGTCGTTGGCGTCGTAGAATGGGGTCGGCATCTGGCCGTCCTTGAATGAAAGTTTGTACTGGGTCATCCACAGATCGAGGTCACCGTCACCGTCGATGTCTCCGGCGGTAGTCGCGGTGGGCATGTTGAACTTAATATCGGCACAAACGATTGGCTCATCGGGGAATTTGCCTTTTCTGGTGCCAGCGCAGAAGTATGGTGAGCCATCTGTACCGACGATGATTAGGTCGGCATTTCCATCCCCATTGAAGTCGGAGATCACGCCCGTCTCCGAGATAGGCACTGGGGTCGGCACTGGGGTCTCGAACAGTCTGGATCGCCAGAATCGACGCTCCCCGAGATTCCGATAGACGCAATTCCAGCGCGGGATGATGATGTCTGAAAGTCCGTCGTTATCGAGGTCGTAGACCAGCAGAGGAAAGGCTGAAATGGACTCGTCGCGGTCGTGCTTTATCGATTTGAACTCATTGAAGCGACCCTTATCGCTACGCTCTTGAAGGGTGAGTCCCTTGACCGCAATCGAATCTGCCACTGGTTCTACCGGCGTGCCGTCTTCTTCCGCAGCGACCCAGATCACTTGAAGATCTCCTTTCACCGCAAACCGGGTGTGAGTCGCCTCGCGGGCGGCGTGGATGGTGAAGGCGATGGTCGAGCTTGGTGGGCTGGATTCTGTGGGCGGGACAAAGCGGCTGTGATGCCACTCGGTCTGAATGATCGCAACTCCGGAGTCCTGGATGGAGCGCACAAATTCGCCCCACTCGGTCGAGTTGAAGGTCAGTGAGGGTTCGGACTGGAATGAGGTCAGGCTGATCCCCGCCTCAAGAGTTTCGGTGATTGAGGGCGTGCCGAATGAGATCTTTCCCCTGAGTGGAAACTCAGCAAACACAGTGAACTTTTCGTTGTTTCTAGCCGAGCGCTCGCGATCCCAAAATTTGACGAAGGCAGCTTCGTATCGCTGTGCCTCAACTTCGGGTGCCCAGACAGTTTGATCAAGCCGCTTGCGCTCGTCGAGGATGGCGCTGCTATCCTCAGGTTCTTCGGCAGTTGCCACCGGCGGTTTTGGCTTTTCTCTGGTGGCGTTCTCCGGCTGGCCGCAGCTGCTACAGAAAATGAGAACGCAGGTAGCCGGACACAGAATAGAGATCCATTTCTTAATTGCTCGCATCAGGTGAATTTTAGTGCAC
>JBLHKE010000656.1:0-4531 GCA_047619485.1 Verrucomicrobiales bacterium
AGGGCCAGGGTAGAAACAGGATCGGGTAAAACCGAAAAAGAGCGAGCCCTCGCCAAAACACAGACTTAACACGTGACCCAGAAAGTGGGCGCGCGATCAAAATGATTTTCCCGACAGCCTCTCCAGCCTCAGACAACAAAATCTACGCGAAGCACTCGAGGAAAATAACTTAAAATTTAGTTCAAGGGCACCTCCGGAAACCTGCTGTGGAAATGGGGCGCAGAGAAAATTCCCGCTGGCGAGGCGATAAACGCTAAGCTATCTGGTGATAGTGGGCGCTTTAGCAACGAAGACAGCGGGGATTTTATCAAGCTCCAGCCCGCATGAGGTTTTCCGAGGTGCCCTCAAGGTGAGGCGACGGAGCGAACCGCGCAAAACATCTAGTGCCAGCAGACATAACTTGCTGTGAGTCTCCAGACCTGCGATCCCAACCGGACGATCCTATTCTTGGGCTCAAACAAGGCGGTGTTGCCAACAACATGCGGTTTCGCCTTGAGTTCCAGCAGCGGTTGGATAAGCCTTGCCAATGCCGATGGCCTCGATTCGAAGATGGTTCCTTCTCAGTATCACACTGATCATCACGGTTTCGTTTTCAAATGACGCCCGATCTCAGGAGATCAATTGGAACGGGAACGGCAATGGAATCGACTGGGGTGATCCAGCCAACTGGAATGGTGGCGAAATACCTGGCTCGTCTAATTTTGCCAGAGTTCTCAACCTAGATGGAACGATTGAATTGAATTCGGACCAGGCGATCGATGGAGCGAGTATCACGTCTAATTTACAGCACTCGGGTGGAACCTTGACTGTAGATAGGGAGTTTTCTTTCGACGCCCCACGCGGCGGACCTTCACTTGTCTACTCGATGTCTGGCAATGCTAGGCTCTTTTCACGGGGATCTCCCACAAATCTTGGCGGAAGGGGTTCCAGTCAGCTAACCATGAGAGGTACCACCTCGATCTTAGCTACTCAGAGTTTGAATTTAAATTTCTCAGGTGTGTTTAATGGTCGTTTGGAAGACGACTCCTCAATCGTGGTCACCCAAGAACTTTTCGCCGGAGCAATAGGGAGTGGATCTACGATTTTGACAATGACTGATCGCTCGGTCCTCATTGCCGGCCAACTTCTCCTTTCGCCGCCAACACCAGATCCCGCAGGGTCATCTGAACTCTCATTCATCGGTGGCTCACTATTTCTTTCTTTCGGCGACCTCCTAGTTGATGACATGGGCTTACTCTCCTACAAGGCTGACTCTCTCGGTGTATCGACGCTGATGACCGATCAGATCACGCTGTCAGCTGGCGCTATGCTCTCGGTCGATCTCAGTGGTTACGAAAGTGACGCTTCGATTAGGTTGATCGACGCTGACCAGCCCATCAACGGGATCTTCAGTGGATTGCCCGAAGGCGCTCTGGTTCCCGGCACAAATGGTCGCACGATCAGCTACCTCGGGGGTGATGGCTTCGATGTTGTTCTCGTTCCTGAGCCACAATCCGCTCTGCTCCTCACCATCGCATTGCTCGTGCCGCTAGTGAGAACTCGCAAACGATAGCGACATCTAAGTTGCGCTCAGCGCCTGCTTCTCACCATCCTCGCCGATCCGCACGAAAGTCACCACCGTCGAGAACACGGATTGCCGCCCACCCCCGGCCCCCTGCCAGACGTCGACATCATATCGGACTGACGTATTTCCAACCCGCGTCTTGTCTGCGGAAAATGTCAAAATCGTCCCCTGATGCACGCTGTGGTGGAACTCGACACGGTCCATCCCCACCGTGACGAACTTGAAACTTGGATAGTCGAGGCTCGCCGCGATCCACGCGACTTCGTCGACCCACTTCAGCAGGTAGCCACCGAAGAGGAAGCCGTAGTGGTTCAGGTGTTCAGGTAGGACGAGTTTGTGGTGCTCCATGCGCAGCATCATCGCCTGCACAAACTCCCCTGCGCAAGCTATTGCTCGGAGCCGCCGGCACCCATCTCGATCCGGAGGGTTCTCCGCTTCTCCTCAGAAGCAGGGAAGGTGCGCACCTCGTCCAGTACCTCGTCCCCGATCGAGGTGGCGTGCACGGTGATCTCCTCATCGGGGTAGAAATAATAGCTCGCATAGCGACCACCCTTGCGCTCCCTGAACGGGCCCGCGACGCGTTCCCCACGAGGCGACTTGGCGGTGGCCGTGATGTGCGCGCCCGCCACGTCGTTGCCCTCTACATCGACCAGGTGCAGCGTCATCAAATGTGCCGTCACAAATTCGATCCGACCCGGCTTGAATGTCGCCAGGTCGCCGACCCTGATCGTCTTGTCATCGCGGACCCCGTGGAGATCATGGTAAAGCGCCAACATCCCCGCCATGGTCGAATCAGAGACGTTGAGGACTACCTGCTCGAGCGCGACCGGCACAGCGACTACCAAAAATTCTTTGCCATCGCGGCGGCGACCTTCCGCGCTGCGGCTCCACGCCCCATAACCCGGTAGGTTTCCCGTCACTCGAATCCCGTCTCTCCACCTCGGTATCAGCGACGACTCGAACACCAACTCCTGGTGCGAGATCGGCTCCACCACCACCTCGACGATTTTCTTGCCAACCGGCAGGTCGACCGTCCGCGTGAGGAAAATCGCCCGCGTCCGCGACTCCCCCGTGCGCAGCTTGGCTAGATCGCTCCCACCGTCGTTGGCAAATGGGAAACTGAGGTCGATTGCCTCGATCGTGAGCTGGTGGTCGATGGACGGCAACCGCCCGAAATCAAAGCGCCCATCCTCACCCGAACGGACTTGTGGTGGGCGATCGGTGATCCCATACGTCAGGTTCGAAGCCTTGAGCGTCACCCCCGCCATCGGTTCGCCCTCCAGATCGACCACCTTGCCCTGGAGCCGTACTCCGGTCTCGATCTCGAAGGTGCCGAGATCACCCGATTTGCGCGCTAGGGGCGCCGTCTTCAGCCGCGCACCATGTTCCGAATCACAACTCACCCGCAAGGACCCGATTCTATCTTGCGGTGGCAAGGTGACCACGAAACGCCCCTCAGCATCGACCACAACTTGCTTGAACCATCTTGATTTCATCCCCCCGCCAGAGACTACAAACCCCCACTCACCGCCAACGACTTCATCCTCAGTTCCGAAATCGCTGAACGTGTATTCATCATGCCATCCCCCTTTGACTTCAGCGATCAGCCCGACTTTCTCTCCGCTCGCCGGCGCGCCTCCCGGCAGAAGCATCTTGCCGGTGACCGTGTCCCCTTTCCAAAACTTGAATGTGCTCGGCTTCCATTTTCTCACGATCCCCGCCGCAGCATTGAGGTGGGATCCGTGCAAGAGCCTCTTCCACGAATAGCCACACCGCAGTCTGCTCGGCAACCAAGCATCGTCACCGACGTGAATCTGGCTAATCTCGCCCTCGGGTAGATACGACAACCAGCCATCCTCGTCGCTGCGCAGCGGTACCATTTGCCCGTCCTCGTCCCCGCGATCGCGTGGCCGATCCAACTCGAGTGTGACAGGGAAATCAACGAGTGGTGAACCGGTTCGCCCGTCGACTAGCTGCGCACGCCAAAGCGCTTGCTCACCATCCGGAGCCGCACCACGCCGCAGTGATTCTGGCTCGGACATCACCACCTCGACCAGTGCCTCGCTGTCGTCGAGGATTGCCCCCTGTGACTCGAGGTGGAGGCCAGGTGCGATCAATTGCACGTGGTAGAGAATGTTTTCATCCGCGAGCAGTGGACCGATCTTGAACTTTCCGCGACCGATCTCGTCGATCATCGCCGACAGGCTGCGCTCCTGCGCGTAGCGCAAACCATCAGCCTCGAGCCAGGCCGTGCCGGTGGTCAATGGCTGGCGATCGCTGTCGACGAGTTGCAGGGTCACATAACGCCCACTGTCTTTCTCGACTTGGGACGGTGATGATTCGGGAATGGCTAGCGGCATGATAATCGCCGCGACCACCAGTAGCGGCACTAGCGTCAGGCGCCGTGGAGTCTTCGGTGTCGCCCCCGCGAGCCGTTGAATCCGCGCTAGCAACGATCCACCGTCAGCCGCGAGTGGCAGTGCCGCTGACGGAGTGGCACTGGTGCCACGGAGCCTCTCCAAGACCGCGAGCGCACGACTGTAATCTAGTCGACTGCCGCTCGCCTCCACCGCCAGATCATCGCAACAATATTCGCGTTCGATGCGAATCCGCCGCGAGATCCACCAGACCGCCGGGTGAAAAAACAACAGCGCTTCGGCAAGGTGCTGCAGCAGATTGACTAGGTAGTCGTGGCGGCGGATGTGCGCGAGTTCGTGGGCGAGGATTGCCTCAACATCGTACGTCGAAAGTCCAGCGAGCGTCGCCGCTGGCAGCAAGATGACCGGTTTGAACCAGCCGACCACCGATGGCACAAAAACGGTGGTCGAACGCAGGACACTTACCGTTCTAGACACTCGCAAGCGCGCTGCGAGACGCCGCGCCATCGCTTCGATTTCGTCACTGACCGGACTGACCCCACGACTGCACAAGCGTCGCGCTGCCCACCAGCGAACCACGAGCCGCACG
>JBLHKE010000657.1:0-4527 GCA_047619485.1 Verrucomicrobiales bacterium
TCGATGGGCTAGGGGAACTGGAGTCTACGGTGAAAGTCCTACGGCTCAAAGGGCGAATTGCGCGCGCAGCCCGGCGATAATTTCCTCCGGGGAAGCCGTGATGTCGATCCGATGGGCCTGTGTCGGGGTTTCAAGGTCAGCGAGTTGTGAATCGAGTAGCATCGCGGGCATGAAGTGGCCGCTGCGCTCCGCATGGCGCTGCAGCAGCAGCTCGCGCGATCCGTGCAGGTAGATGAAGGTGATTTCACCCGAGGCTTGGCGGAGCAGATCACGGTGTTTCTTTTTTAAGGCGGAGCAGGCAAAGCAGAGGATCGCTTTGGCAGAGTGATTGATCGCGTCGGTGATGGCTGCAAGCCAGGCGACGCGATCGTCGTCGTCGAGCGGGATTCCACTGCTCATCTTTTCGATGTTGGCTGGCGGGTGGAAGTCGTCACCATCGAGGAAGTCACCACCGCTGGTTTCGGCGAAGGCTCTGGCGATGGTGCTCTTGCCGCAACCGCTGACACCCATGAAGATGAAGGTTTTCCTCACTGGTGTAGTGGTCAGCAGATCTTCTGGTAGTCGTAGATGCCTGGCGGAGAACTCAAGATGTTTTCGGCGGTGTGGGCACGCGCCTCGAGCCGGCGCATCGTCTTGGCTGCTTTGATGAATCTGGGGAAGAGGTAGTCTAGCGCTTTCAAAAAATCGGTTCGGTTGAGACTCCGCATCATACATGGTATCGCCTGATCGCCAAGAGCCGACTGGCTGGTGTTAGTCTTGGAGGCCTGCTTCTGCCAGCGAAGGGATGTCCCAGACCTCGAGCTTCCCGCCGTAGATTTTCGCGTAGATGGCGTTGCCGCGCGGGTCGAAACGCAGGAAGCGGAAGGCGCGGTGGCGGTCGATGCTGCCGATCGCGCGCGAGGTCGGCACGTGCCACAGCCGCACCGAACCGGAGCCGGCAGAGGAGGCCAGGCAATTGCCATCCGGCGACCAGGTGATGAGGTGCACCGGGTAGAGGTGGCCGGTGAGAACTGCGGTGCGTTTCTTCTCGATCAGATCCCAGATAGCAATGGCGTGATCGGGCTGGCCGATGGCGATCGATCGGCTGTCGGGGGAGATGGCCAGGCCGCTGCCCTCGGTGGTTTCGAGCTGGCAGATCAGCTGGCCGGTCACGCCGTCGTAGACGTGGGTGCTGCCGCCGTTGTTCCATTCGCGGCAGATGACCTTCGTCCCATCCGGGGTAAACTGCATGAAGTTGAAACTGCGGAACTGCGTCTTGTCTTCGATCCGCGCGATGCGCTTGCGCTGGTTCAGGTCCCAGAGTTCGAATCGCCGCAGGTCGGTCTGGAAACCGAGGGACATGCGCGAGCCGTCTGGTGAGAAGGCGCTCATCGTCGCCTGGCCGACAGGGAGGGGCGCACCGATTCTCTCTAGTGTCTTCGCATGGTGCCATTGGAAATGGATCTCGCCTTCGCCATCGTCCATCAGGGCGCCGATGTGATCCCCGCAAAACTGGGCGCTGGCGATGGTTTGCTGCGTATCGATCGAGCTGAGCCCGCTACCGTCGGCCGACTGACCGACCTGTAATTTCTGCTTCTTCTCATCACTACCAACGACCCATTCGCCGTCAGTGGACAAGTCCATCGGGACGAGGATGCCGCTCCAGCCCTCGACCTCAGGATCCTTGCCGGTATTCCAGAATTTGATGACGCCATCGCCGCCTCCGGATATCAGGGTCTTGGCGTCGCGCAACCAGACGAGGCTCGAAACGACCCCTGCGTGGCCTTTCAAGACGCGGACGGCTTTCCCGCTCGTGCCGTGCCAGATGCGGATGGTCTGGTCGGCGCTGCCGCTGGCGAAAACGCTGGCGTCGGGCGCGTAGCTGAGAGCGTCGACGGTGCCCACGTGGCCTTCGAGCTTCAGGCGCTTGTCGTCGACGAGGTTCCAGAAATCGACATCTGGCGAACCACGCCTGGACGCCGCGACACAGGTGCCGTGGTTGCGCAGGGCGATCGCCTCGATCTCGCCGAAATGGGGGTTGCGCGCCCTGAGTGCGAAGTCGGCATCGAAGACGCTGATGTGCCCCTTGTCGGACCCTGTGGCGACCGCGTGCCCGTCTGGGGAGGCAGAGACAAAGCCGCCGGAGCCGGGGAGTTGGCGCAGGGGTTCGTAGGCGGTGGCGTCGGTGCCATCATAGACGCGGGCGACACCGTCTTG
This sequence comes from Verrucomicrobiales bacterium, assembly GCA_047619485.1. GTDB lineage: Bacteria > Verrucomicrobiota > Verrucomicrobiia > Verrucomicrobiales > DEV007 > JBLHKE01. Next base: position 2,197 of record JBLHKE010000657.1, read on the forward strand.
GTCGGCACCGTCGGCGCCGCTGCCGACGATGAGTTGTTTCCTAACTGGGAAGGAGGTGAGCCGGCCGATGCGTTCGGGCCACCAGCCATCGAGCTGGGTGTTCTTGATATCGTAGAGGCGCACGTAGCTGTCCGAGCAGCCGATGGCGAGATGCTTGCCGCGGTTGGTGAACGCGAGCGAGATCGGGTTGCCGACGTTCGCGCCGGTGTTGCGGATGCGCTCGCCGTGTTTGGATAGGCCGCCGAGCGCCGCCCAGGCTTCGCGGCGGGCACGGTAGGCGAGGTTGACCTTGAGGTCGCGCGGCAGTTGTAGGAGTTGCGCACCGCTGTCGAGATCCCAGAAGCGCACGGTGCCGTCCTGTTCGGAGCCGCTGACGAGCTGGCGGCCATCAGGGGAAATCGTGAGGCAGGTGACGCCCCCGCTGTGGCCGTGGAAGCTGCGCACCTCCTCGCCGAGGCAGCGCGACCAAGCGATACGCCAGGCGGTGTCGCGCAGGTCAGCGCCGGCACTGGCTGTGGGGCGCTGGCGCTCGACTAGCTCGCGCGCCTTGGCGAGGTTGTTGTCATCGAGCGCGTCGAAGGCCGCCGCCATGTCGGAGGCGTAGGTCTCGAGGCGGGCGCGCTCGCGCTCGGCGATAGCGATGTCGCGCTCGCGCCGGATCTTGGTGCCTGATACTAACAAAAGCAGAAAAAATCCACTGATCGCGAGCAGGATCACCGCTGCGAGGGAGGCGAGGGCGGGTTTGCGCCTGCCCCATTTCAGCGCTCGCTCGGCGGCGCCGACCGGCCGGGCGTTGATGGTCTTTCCGCAGATGAAATTTTCGAGGTCCTCGGCGAATTCACCGGCGCTTGCGTAGCGGTGCGCAGGGTCTTTCTCGAGGCACTTGAGGCAGATCGTCTCGAGGTCGCGCGGCACGTTGGCCTCAATCGATCGCGGCCGTGGCGGCTCGCTTTCGACCGCCTGGCGGATGACGTCGAGCTGGGTGGCGCCGCTGAACGGAACCTGGCCGACGAGCAGCTGGTAGAGCATCACTCCGAGCGAGTAGAGGTCGCTGCCGACCGACGCGCGTGCCTTGCCTGCGGCGATCTCGGGTGCGATGTAGGCGGGTGATCCCAACAATTGTCCTGTCTGCGTGAGAGACGCGCCGGTCGCCCCGCCGCCGATACGTTTTGCGAGGCCGAAGTCGCCGACCATTGGCTCGCCCTCCCGGGTCATGAGGATGTTGGCTGGTTTCAGGTCGCGGTGCAGGATACCGCCCTGGTGTGCGAAGTGGACGGCCTTGGCAATCTTGAACATCAGTGCCGCTGCGCTCGCCGGATCGCCGAACTCCGCCGCGCGGTCCTCGAGGGTGCCGCCTCGCAGCAGCCGCATGCTGAAGTAGTGTTGCCCGTCCTCTTCGCCGACGTCGTAGATGGGGACAATGTTAGGGTGATCGAGCTCCGCTGCGGCACCGGCCTCGAGCCGGAAACGGGCGACATCCGAGCTGCCCGCGAGCCGCCCTTCCGGGATCAGTTTGATGGCGACCTCGCGGTCGAGCCCGCGCTGGCGGCCGCGGTAGATCGCGCCCATGCCACCCATCGCGATGCGCTCGTAGATCTCGTAGTCGCCGATCTCGCCGAGCGGCTGTTCCTCGATCGGCACCTCGTCTGCGGGAGCGAGCGCGCTGGCCACCAGGCAGCGTCGGCATAGCCCGGCGGGGGCGTTCGCCGCCAGCGGGTTGTCGCAACTCGGGCAGTGGGTGGGACTGCTGTTTTGGGTTCGTGGATCGATAACAGCCCGGACTCTCGCACCGGCGCACTTCGGGCGGAAGCAAAAACGGGGTGGGGGAGGAATATGCCTGATCCCGCCTCTACCATTTATGAAACCGGGCCGGCTCGCGCTGACGTCCAGCCTTATCTTCGCGACAAAGATCGAGTGGTTGGAGGCTCGGGAGAAGTGGCTGTCTCTCGTAGCCAAAACAGACTGCACTCCATCCATGACCATCGTCTGTGGACGAATCGTGTCGATGTCATGCCAGAACGAAGCCTGACGCTCCTCAATGGATTCGATCTTAGTACGAATGCCAACTCGATCCCCGCTCGGATCTCCGTCAGCCGAACACCCGTAACCCAGCCCATCGGCATCGGAGGTAGCCGATGGCACCGGCCAGGAAAATGCCATGGCAGAGTGCCGTAACCCCGATCGCTTTCAGCCAGGCTCCTTCGAGCTAAGGGGTTGTCAGGAAATAAGTCATACAAAGATGCGCAGGAATTTTAGCCAGCACCAAGGCAGATTTCAGCGATGATAGCGGGCTATTTGAGTTGGAAGCTAACGCGGGTGATGGCCAAAATA
>JBLHKE010000658.1:0-4516 GCA_047619485.1 Verrucomicrobiales bacterium
CCGAGCCGTTCCAGAATAGCCAGTGCGGCTCAATACACACAGCGCCAACTCCGTGATTCCCTCCCCTGGAACGCCTCCTTTAATCTCGAGATCCAACCAGATGTTCTTCGCGAGCTTCTGGTGATTGGTGAAAAGCGATTTCCCAGAGACTTCACCAGCGGTCGAAAAACCAGCCACCCACAGATCTTCCATCGGCGTGATGAGCAGTGATTTCTCAGCCCTAGGGCCGAACCTTACCCGGATCGGCGTGCCACCCCTGACCACCAGATCACGCGCCATCGCGTCCCAAGTCCCACCCGTGCCCTCGGCCACCGCCGTCTCCATCGCGAAGCGGAACTGGTAGTCGAGAGTGACCACATCTCCCTCCTTCGCCTGAAATGGCAGGTTCAAATTCGGAGCGAACTCCGATGACGCCAACCACACTGGATTCTTCGCCGTCGGCTGCGGAACCACGATCACCGCCCTCGCCGTCGGCGGCACCGACGGGTCGCGGATGAGCTCCGCGAAGGAATCACTTAGGCGTGGCAGCTTCGGGCTCCACACGATTTCGCGCGCAGCGGCCAGGTATTTCTCCAAGGCCAGAGGCGAAAGGTTCATCGCGTCGCCGCGGTTGCGATAGCCATGCTCCGCTCGGTTGTCGCCCGGCAACCCCATCTCGGGCAAAAGCACGGGATACTTCAACCCATACTCACGCATCGGCACCTCTAACAGACTTCCAAGACCACCGGACGACGGGTCAAAATAATTCCGATTCGAGATCGGCAAACGCTCTGGGAACATGAACACGTCCATCGGCAGGCCGAACAAGTCACGCACCGTGTTGTTGTATTCGAGACGCGTTAGCCGCCGCAGCATCGGCTTGCCCGGATCACGCCTACCGAGTTCGACATCTGGACGGGTAGCGAGTTCGCGAATCCACTGCAACACGATCGCGCGCTCCCCAGCGCTCGGTTGCGACTTCCGCTTCGGCGGCGGCATCTGGTGCGATTCGATCTTTTCAAATACCTGCGCCCACGGTTCGCGTTCGCGCATCGCATCTTCTTCTGTGGCGAAGCGCTCTAGCGAAAACCCGCCTTTCGGCTCGTCCGCGTCGCCATGGCAGGTGAAGCACTGATCCTCAAGGATTGGCCGCACATCGCTAGCAAAATCCAGCTCGGCCCGAGCGTATCCCGCCACCAGGAAGCAGAGGAGAGCGGTGGCGGCAGCGGGGATCAGCGACATGTCATTTATCCTTACGCTCTCCCGGAGGGTGTTCTATCAAAGCTGATGCCCCTTCGCCAAACATCGTCAGCACCTCCACCGTCGCCTGCAGGCTGGCCGGGATGTCGGTGACACGTTTCCGCGGAACGATCTGCACTTGCCCCAGCGTCACCGCTGGGACCGATGGGAAAAAAACTGCCACAGTCCCATCGCCGAGTTCTTCCATCTCCAGCCCGATCATCTTCGTTCCAGTGCCGTATAGGTCGACCATCACTGGTTGAAATTTTCGCTCGTCCTCCTGCCCGAGGTACTGGTGCACTAGGCTGCGCACCATCCGGTAACCAGGGATACGCTCGAACAGCATGCACTCGACCCATTTTCGCAGCTTCCGCCCCCAACGCGTACGCACGAGCGCACCTGTCACCCAACACACTAACACTAAGACAAGAATTGCTGCCACGATCACCATCACGCGCAGGATCGAGTCATCGAAGGGCAGCTGGGCGAATACCGGACCGAGCATGCCCTTCGCCAGCGCGTAGATCTGCCAGAGCGCGAAGCCGATGATGCCCACCGGCACGACGACCAGCAAGGCGCCGAGAATTGTCGTCTTAAAAAATCCCAGTGGTGGCCGCGGCTTGCGCGACTCCGAAAATAAGCGGTTCTCCATGGCCGAGCATCGTCCGCCCGACCGATTCACGCAAACCAGAACCCAACCTTAGGGCTTATCACACATAGATTAACAGAGCACTTTGAAGTACAAGCCCCAATTTTCACCCAAACGGCTATCCAATAATCGATCATTATGATGATTAAAATTTCGGCTGCAACCCCCTAACAAACATCAAACCTCCCAAGCCTCACCACTAGCCACGAAAATAGCTAAAAAGTCGCTTTAGACGCGAACGAAGGCTGAGTTTGCCGACCAAGAGCCCACCCTGCTCCCCAGCAACCGGATAAAACATTCCGCCGATTGGCTGGGTTGCCTGACCATTGAACACGCGCATCGGATCCTTGCGGCGCAGAGCTGCATCTTTGATGCTCTCGATCACTTGAGTCTCCGCCCAGTGCCCAGCTTTAGAGCGTTGGGCGGCAGCTGGATCGGTGATCACTGGTGCTTTTTCGGGTTCAGTCTTCATCTTGTCTACTCATACAGGACGCTCTTACATTACGATTTCATTCAATTATCTGAAACTTATTTCAGATATCTGCAGTATGCGTGCCAATTTGGGATTTTCTCTAGGCGGGCTATCGGGACGACCAGAATGTTGATTCGCACCACCACACCTGTGTACGCTTTTCCGACAACCAGACCCCGATGCCGGCACCGGGATCACCAAAATCGTTCGCATCCTAGGCTGCATTGCCTTGCGTCGAGGAGATTGAGTTCCGCGTCAAATCGTCCTCGGCCGACGACCGCAGCGTGCTTCAGCGACCCGCGGCCGAGTTGGCGGCAGGATCTGGAAAAGATCACGGGAGACAAGGCCCATCGACCCGGCTCCGATCCGGAACGCCTGCCGTTTCTATTTTCAACGTCATTTAAAACCACAGCCTAAAAACCGGTGAGTAGCACTGCCTTTAGAGGCTGTCGGAAACACAGGGAGACGCAGATGAAGGTAGCCGATCCCGCCAGCGCTCTTGTTCCGAGTGTAAAATGGGCACTCCTACCCGTTGGAGTTAGATTAAGAGGGATAGTAGCCTGCATCTGCCGAAGCGATCCAATGTTCTGATGGCCAGTGCGCGAACGGAATCCAAGGGCGCCTGGAGTGTCGTCGAGAGCACTGGCCATGCGTGAAAAGGGACTGCCGTATCGGACGCAGTCTAAAGACTACGTTATACCAAATCGGTGTCTTACGCCCCTGTCCGGGATTCTGCCAATGACGATGTTCGCCTACTTGTCGCCGTCCGGCTTGTCCTTGTCGTCCTTTTTGTCGCCGTCCTTTTTGTCGCCGTCCTTTTTGTCGCCGTCCTTCTTGTCGCCGTCCTTCTTGTCCTTGTCGTCCTCGTCCTTTTTCTCCACGACCTTCGATGGGATGGCCCCGACCGTCGGATCTTCGAGTGCCAGCAGCACGAGGAGGGCCGAACTCTCGCCGCCCAAGTCCGCCACACGTTGGGTGAGCGCGGTCGAGGCATCGGAGAACCCGTCCGAGTTGAGACCGGTGGCCTGTCTGGTCAAGCCTTGGGTGTAGGTGTTGAACTCGGAGCTTAGATTTCTCTGAAATTCTGCGACCGCCTCCGCGACCACCTCCTCCGTCTTGGACTGGAGTTCGTGGAAATCATCCGGGGCCGATTTCGGAACCTCCTTGAGGATGGTCTCGTTCTTCTCGACCTCGCGTACGGCATCCTCGACCGCCTCGCGGACGCGGTCTTCACGTTTGCCGTCGCGGCCGGCGAGTGCACTCTCGTGTTTCCTTCCGAGGCGCTTCATATTGCGCACGTAGCGATCGATGATCAGGCCGTTGTCTTTCTTGTAAGCGTCGATGTGCCCCTCGATCCGCTCTTTGAATGTCGCATCGGTCTTCTCGAGCCAAGCACCAAGGTCGAAGCTGGTGATCTTCGCCGCCTGCTTCGGCTTGCTCCATTCGATCAATAGTCCGAGCGCCTCGCCCGAGTTGCCGTCACTCGCCACCCAGCCATCGCTCTCTGGGCTGAGGCTCAACAGCACGCGGCCGGGATCTTTCGAGATCGATGGTGATCCGCCCGCCCAGCCGGCGTTATTATTCCACGCCTCGTTGGTCAGCCAGCGCCACGGATCGGTTGCTTTCAACTTGTAACCGCCGAGCCAGAGCTGGATTTTCTCGCCATTGAGATCGGCATTGAAGGTCTCGCGCAACCAAGTGCTCTCCGCCTTCGAAGATGGCACCGCGAGATAGCCGCCGGCAGCGATCGCCAGTTTGCGAGCAGCGTCCCAGTCGCCGACTTTGCGGACGATGTAAAAATGCGATCCATCCTCGCTGTAGCTGCGCGTGCCGACCGGGTAGTCGGCGAGATCGATCCCTTTCGCCTTGATACTCTCCGCAGCGCGTTTGAGCTCCGCCCCGACGCTCGCCGGGTTGCTCCCGTCATCGCGCCACTGCAGCACGAAGTATCGTTTCTCGCCGGCCGAGTTGGCGATGAGCTCACCATTTTTTCCGAGTGCTAGGGCGCGACTGCTCTCACCAGACTGGGCGACCGCGCCACCCGTCGTGATCCACTTGGAACCGTCGAGCCACTTCCACTTGCCGTTGGCCGTCATGCCAGCACCGAGCCAGAGCGGATTCTCCGACGGGAATTTCTCAGCGAACCATTTGCGATCAGCGGCTCCCGGCAAGCTCGC
>JBLHKE010000659.1:0-4508 GCA_047619485.1 Verrucomicrobiales bacterium
CAACCCGAAAAGGGGAATGAACGGAAGTAAAATGAGTTTTTTCATGGAATGGGTCGGATGGGCTTGGATGGAGATTCAATGTTCAAATACTGCTTTCTGGCTTTTTCACTGGAACAAAACATAGCGTGGTTATCCACCATTGAGCCCGAAAAGGTAAGCCAACAAATCCGCCACCTCCTCCTGCGAGAGCCCCTGCGCAGTCGGCGGCATGAGACTTCCGATGTTGTCGCGCCTGGCGATGGCATCGGCGCGGACCTCAATCATGTCACCCGTTGCGAAATTGCGAACCAGCACCACTCCTTCGTCACGGCTCTTCTGCTCGTAACCCTGCAAGACCGTGCCGTCCTTCCTGGTAAAACGCCGCAGGGCGAATCCCTCCTTCACCTGCTTGCTTGGCCAAAGCACTTCTGTCACGATGCGCTCCTGCGGAACGCCGCTGCCGACAGCCGATAAATCGGGACCAATCCTGCCGCCGACATCACCGACTCTGTGGCACGACGCACAGGCCATCCCCACCGCTTTAAAATGTCTTTCGCCCTTCGCCGCATCGCCCACACGCGCGGCGCTGACAAGTCGGTCGATCAACTCGTCGCTATATTCGTAACCGCCGGCACCCACGCCAGCGAGCCGGTCGAGCGCCGCGCCGAGGTGTTTGTCGACGAGCCCGGTGGCGACCCATTTGGTGCGCAGGATTGTCCCCTGCAGTTCATCGATGGGTCTCCCCGTCAGCTGCTCCGCCAACTTCCTGGCCGCGCCTTGCCTGGCGACAAACACGGCAAAGATCTCGCCGACGGTTCCGGTGTGCCGGACGCGCCCGAGAGCTTCCGCGGCGCGCGCGACCGCGGTGTCGGAATCGATGTCGAGCATCGCCGCGAAGGCCGCTGGCTCGTGGGCTTCCGCATACTGATTGAGAAGCTCCATTCCCTCCTCGCCCCAAAGCGCACCATAGGCGCGGATCGCAGCCGCGCGCAGTTCACTGCCGGGCTTTCCGGCCGAGGCCGCTGTCCGCGCTGCCCCGCGTAGCTGCTCCTCTTTCCAGGCGCGTGCCAGGTCCCAACCCGCAGCCTTCGCGGCATCATTGCCGGCGGCGAGCGCTTTCTCGAGCAAATCAAGATGCGCGAAGCCAGGCCGGGCGAGCTTGGCGAGTTCGCGCAGCAACCCGGCATCAGGCGGGTCCAGCGCCAGCGCGAAGCGGACGTCCCCCGGCTCTCCGACGGCCAGCAAGACACGAGCGAGGGCCACTTTCGCCCCGCGCTCGATATCCTCGCCCTCAAGCACCCGGCGGATCTCGCCCAACAACTCGTTGGAATCAGCCTCGCCAAGCACCCGCGCCAGGCCTTTGCCGCGATCTCCGAAATCGAGCTCACCACGCTTAAAGGCCGGGACCCAATGCCGCTTCAGGTGGTGCACGGCCTGCTTGAAGCCGTACTCGATCCAGCGGTCCATCGGTCGCCCGGCGACCGAGGCCGCTACCAGCACCGATTTGGCCTCGGGGATCTGCCCGGCGGCGAGCACCGCCTCCATACGCACGCGCGGGTGGTCGTCGACGGCGGCGATTTCGAGAAGATCGTGATACCCCCAGCGGCCGGCAATACGTGCCGCATAGGCACGGCAGCGATGATCGTTGGATGCGAGGAGACGCTTCAGCAGCGGGCGATCTTCAAAACCACACCACAAGGCAAGCCCGACCGCTTCGAGCAGGTCACGCCCCTCCCACTCCCGCACCGTATCGGGCAGTTTTTTAAGATTGCGCGCGGCGAGCACCTGCTTGGCTTTCTCGCGCCGCCACTGGTTGTCGGACTTGAGCTCGGCGATCAGATCAATTTCCGATGCCTTGTTGAGCTTCGGCGTCTTCGCCGGGCTGCCCTTTTTCGCGACCCGCCAGATTCGCCCGTGGGTTTTGTCGCGTTCCGGGTGACGATAGAAGTCGTCCTGGTGGCAGGTGATCGGGTTATACCAATCAACGACGTAGATCGCGCCGTCGGGGCCAAGTTTGACGTCGATCGGACGGAAGTTGCGGTGCGTTGAACGCAGCAGCGGTTCGACAAATTCCACTTTGAACCCACCGCCGTCCTCCGGTGTTCGAAAGCGGGTGACCTGGTTCTTCTTGTAGTCGCCCACCCCAAAGCTGCCGTCACCGAGTTCGTCGATGCCTGCGTAGCCGCCCGGGTTTCCAATCCGCGGCAGGCGCAGACGACGGTGAACTGGCACCGACGCCGGTGTCAGATACGAAATACCGCCGGCACCATCGATGACGAAGCTCTGCCCATAATCGTCAAAGCCAATGCCCCACGGATTTCCAGGCCCCATAAAGTCGTCGAGCAGCGGGTCGAGCTGCAGCTCACGCGGGCGCAGGCGGAAGACGCCGGCCTGAAATAGCGACGATACACCGAAGGGCGTCTCGACGCGCGATTCGATGCCGTCGCCTTGACTGAACCACAATTCGCCGCCGGGGCTCCATGCGAAACCATTGCTCGTTTGGTGTGAGTCACCGTTCCCAAAGCCGCTGAGCAAGAGCTTGCGCTTGCCCTCCCAGTCGAAGTGCACCAGCTCGGTGTTATGGCCGATGTAGACCCCGTCGCCGCCGACCTCCATCCCGGTCGGAATGCTCAAGCCCTCCGCGAACACTCTCGACTCGTCGGCGACCCCGTCGTCGTCGAGATCGCGCAGGACGATGACTTTGTCGTTCGGCATCACTCCGGGCTCGATCTGCGGGTAGACATCGGAGCAGGCAACAAACATGCGCCCGTCCGCGTCCCAGCGAACTGCCAACGGGTTGGCAACGCCGTGTCGCTCGTCGGCGAACAAGTTCACCTCATACCCATCGAGGACCTCGAACCGGGAAATTTCTTTGCCGATGTCCGCATCGCCCGACCCCGTGCGTTTTGGTGCCAGCTTCGACTGGGGCACCTCGCCTTTGAAGATCATCTCCTCAGCGGCAACAATCAGCGCCGGGAAGGTTTTCCACTCCTGTTTGAAAGACGGTAAGCCCCCGGCGGCATTGGAGAAGATCCGTTTCGAATCGTCGCCGAAGAGGCACTTCCAGTTCGCCGGCCGCCAGTAGTCATACCAGAGGCGGTGCTTCTCTTTGACCGCTGCAGTGAGATTCGTTGGCGCCTCCTTCTGCATCGCCTTGATTTCGTCTCGTGACACGAACGGGATCGCGCGCTTTTCAGCCAAAGCGCGCACCGCGGCGCGGTAGTCCTCGAGTGCCGCGTCATCAGCATGTGCCCATTCAAAATTGGACGGCTCGAGCAAGACCAGCCGTCGGCCGCCTCCGCCAAGCTGATCGAGAAGCTTTCGGTAATTCGCGACGAACTCGCCGAGGCCCTCCTGGCCCGCAAGTGATTCGATTTTGCCGAACTGGGCGATCACCATGGTGACGCCGAATCGCTTCATCTGATCATCCCAGCCCCCGAACGCTTGCGGACGCCAGCGTTCGCGCACGGTGGTTTGGAAACTCACCGTGTCGCCGTCCCATGCGAAATCGCGAAACCTCGGCCTCGCCGCTTTGAATTTCCCGGTGAGGGCGGCTTCGAAGCGGCCGTCTTTTTGCAGACGAACCAGATCCGTACCACCCGCGAAGGCGACGACGTCGCCCTCTTTGAGTTCGATGGGGGCCGAAAGAGCCGCGCAAGGAATTGCAATAGAGACGAAGGCTATCCTGAACACATTCATACGGGGAAACTAGCAAAGTGGTGCTCGTGTGAAACCTAAATCTGGCTGCACGATCCCTATCCCGGGGGTGAAGGCCTGACGAGCTGGGCGACGTTTCCTGTTACTTGACTTTCAGGTTTGGCATTTCGCCATCCCCGGTTGGCTTGCCACCGAGTATCCAAGCGAGGTTGAATCGGGCCAAGTGGGAACCTTTGAACGGATCATTCTCGTAGTGCAAGTAGATCCACCCTGCCGTGAGCGTGCCGGGCCGACCGACAGCGAGTGAGGAATAGCCGCTCCGACCCTCGTCGACGAGTCGCTTGACGGGCCAGGTTTTTCCACCGTCGAAACTCGCCCACACCGTCACGCGCTCACGGTGCGAGGCGTTTGTATCGAGGTTGCTAAAGATCAAGACGTCCCGGTCATCGAGTGGCAATCTGGCCAAACCACCCATGCAGCCGTACGAGCGTCCTTGATCTCCATCAGGGAGCACTTCGACGATTTTCCAGTTCTGCCAGGATACTCCGCCATCAAAACTCCACGCCTCGCGTCGACGACCGTTTCGCGGCCGTTTGGGCCAGTGAACGCGCGAGTTGTAATAGATCAGTCCGTCGGCAAGTTCGACCAGGGCTGCTTCACCCGTTCCCTTCTCGGGGAACGGCTCACTGGTCTTCCAGCTCTTACCACCGTCGTCGCTGTAGATGGCGTTGGTATACTGCCGGGGCCAATTCTCTTCGCCATCTTTCGGTCCGTAGTATCGCGAGGGGCGAAGCAAACGCCCCTTGTTGGGACCGCGTATTAAGGTGATTCCATGCTCGTTCATGTGCATGGAAGGACGGTTTCCGTTAACG
>JBLHKE010000660.1:0-4507 GCA_047619485.1 Verrucomicrobiales bacterium
ATTCTATCCTTAATCCCCCCCCCGTCCTGATGAAGCTATCAAAGCTCCTCTTCGCATCCCTCGGTCTATCGCTCCTCGCCCCCCGACTGTCCGCCGAACAACTGGTCATTAGCGAGATCATGTATCACCCGGCGGGAACCGACCCGGAGTATATCGAGATACAAAACCTGACGGCAACACCCTTCGATATCGCCAACTGGAAATTCACCAACGGGATCGACTACGAATTCCCGAGCTTCAATGCGGGCAACCCACAGAACACATTTTTGAAGGCCTTCGAGCGGATCCTGATTAGTCAGGTCGACTCCGCGACGCTACGCAGCGCCTACTCGATCCCCGGCAGCACACGTATCTTCGGGGCGTGGACGGGAAGCCTCAACAACGCCGGCGAACGTGTCACCCTGAAGGACAAAAACGGCGTGCTGATGACTTCGGTGAACTACTCCGCCCGCGGCAAGTGGTCGCCGGCCGCGGACGGCACGGGGCATAGTCTTGTCGTGCGCAACCCCAACCGCCTAGCCGATGATTGGCGCAACTGGCGCGCGAGCACTGACAACGGCGGCACGCCGGGGAGTGGCGATTCGCTGCCCACAGGATCGATTGCCCAGCTCCGGCTCAGCGAGGTGATGTTCAGCACCAACGCCGAGGGGTTGATTGAGATTGACTGGGTCGAGGTTCACAACACCGGGACAAGTTCGGCTTCACTCGGCAACCTGTTCCTCGCCTCGACGACCGACTTCTCTGACAAGGTGCCGTTGAATGCAACCGCAGGAGCGGACAGTTACCTCAACTGGGAAGTGCCGTTTGTGCTTCCCCCGGGCGGCGACACGCTGACATTGTTCCTCGTCGATTCGGGCGACGACGTCATCGACGCCGCCTCGATCTCTCGCACCTCCGGCCGAGATTCCGTTCAAGTTTATCCCGCCGGTTCCGGCGAATGGTATGCGTCGGCAAGCTCGACCCGCAGCTCGGCCAACGACCCCGACCGCAGCGAGGACATCGTGATCAACGAAATCATGTATGACACGCCGTCCGATCATCGCAACGGCGAGTTCATCGAGCTGTTCAACCGCGGCTCTGGAGCAGTGGATATCTCAGGTTGGCGGATCGTTGACGGGGTGAACTTCAGCTTCCCTTCGGGAACATCGATCGCCTCGGGCGGCTTTCTGGTCGTAGCCGCTGACGCGGATTGGATGTCGAACGTCTACATCGGAATTCCCGTGATCGGGGATTTCACCGGTCAGCTGAGCGATTCCGGTGAGCTGGTGCGCCTCGAGGATGAATGGGGCAACCTCGCCGACCAGGTCGACTACATGCCGAGCGGCGATTGGCCAGAACTGGCCGACGGCGACGGCAGCAGCATGGAGCTGCGCCACCCCGACATGGACAACGCATCGCCCTCGGCGTGGCGCGACAGCGACGAGAGCCAGAAGAGCGCGATGCAGACTTTCATCTTCACGGGAACCTACCAACAGCTCAGGTCGCGGGGTTCTGCAGACGACTACAAGGAATTACATTTTCACCTCGTCGGCGACGCTTACGTCGTGCTGGAAAACATTTCGCTGCGTGAGAACGGAGCCGGTTCGAATTTGCTGCAGAATGTCACCCAGCACGCCACCAACGGTTCGAGCGCCAGCGGTTGGCTCTGCCAAGGAACCCATTGGGCGAGCTTCGTCCAAGGCGGAAAGCTGCACCTGATCAGTGATGGTCACGGCGACAACAAAGCGAACCGAGCCGAGATCGACTGCACTGGGATCCAAAGCGGCCGCAACTATGAACTGCGTTTCGACGCGCGCTGGATTTCCGGCAGGCCGCGGCTGATCGGGCAGACTTGGGATCACAGCGTCGGCAAACCATTCCTTATCCCGATCCCAAACAACCTCGGAACACCGGGCTCTGCGAACTCGCGATTGGAACCCGCGGCTCCGCCAGCCGTCTCCTCCGTGTTACATAGCCCCGCTGTCCCCCGCTCCAGCAATCCGGTCGTCGTCACTGCGAAAATTGACCACGCAGGCGGCGTGACCGTCTCGGCGATCCATCGGCTCGACAATTCCAATGCCAACGGGGCGTGGAACACGGCGGCGATGAACGATAGCGGGAACAACGGAGACGCAGTCGCGGGCGACGGCATTCACTCAGTGACGATCACCAACTACCAGAACGACAACAACGTCGTGCAGTTTTACGTCCGCGCCCAAGCCAGCGGGAGGACGACCTTCTTGCCAAAGCTCGGCCCCGACCGCCCCGCGATGTGGGTGGTCGACAACAGCACGATCCCGTCGGACCTGCACACCGAGCGCTTCGTCATCTCTCAGTACGACCGCGACGCGATCAGCTCCGCCGGGCATTCGTCGAAGTACCAATTTGACTTCCCCCGTATGTCGAACCACTACCACAACGCCACTTTCATCTCCGACGAACAGGACATCTATTACAACGCCGAGCTGCGTAAAAGCGGTAGCCCGTTCACGCGCGACGGCGGCAGCGGGCTCAACCATGGCAAGTGGAAACTGCCTGGTGACCGGCTGTTCCGCGGCCGGCGCAAGACTGTGATCGACCCGTCGATTGACCACGACGACCGGCTGGCGCGCTACTTCCTCTACCAGTTGGGGCATCCAGTGAACGAGTACGAGTTCGTCCGCGTCGTGATCAACGGCGACGGCGCCTCGGTGCGCGACAGCCAGGAGCCCATCGCCAACGACTTCTTGAACCGCAATTTCGAAGGCGGCAACAACGGCACCCTGTTGCGCATCGACGACGAGTGGTCATTCGAGGATTTCAACCCCGACGGCCAGGCGCCGCGCGGTAGCCGCAATGCCGACTGGTCATACAAAGGCACCGACAGCCCGATCCGTTACCACAGCGAGTGGCTGATGCGCTCGCGCGAGACCGACTACGACTACACCAGCTTCGTCGAGTTCGTAAACAAGGTCGGAACCAACAGTTTCACCGAATCCCAGATCAACCGACTGATCGACCGCGATCTTAGCGGCCTGAACGCCGCCGTGCGCGGCTACGACGGCGACTGGGATACGCTCACGTTGAACCGCGGCAAGAATGGTTACTTCTACCGCAAGCCCGACGGCCTCTGGATGCTCGTCCACTGGGACGGCGACCGCGTGTTCGAGAATTCCGGCGAGACCTTCCTTGGAAATTTGGGCGGCGTGCGCAACTACTTTAACAACCCCGCTATCCGGCGCTCGATGAACTACTACATGACCGAGCTGCTAGAGAAGCACACCCGCGGTTCGGCGCGCACCGCCGCATGGCTGGCTGCCGAAGAAGCATCCTCGGGCTCCTACTCGGTATCGTCGAAATACGTCAGTTGGTTCTCCAGCCGCGAGAGCAACGCAGAGAACTTCATCGGTGAGCCACTGAACGCGAGCTTCGCCGTCAGCACACAGGCGACGCACCCGAACCCGGAGGTCGACCTCACGGTTGGCATCCCATTCGTGAACTACGCCGACGCGTGGGACTTCAATGACCAGAACATCAACCTAGGCTCCTCTTGGCGAGAGCCGAACTACAACTACAGCCACAACGGATGGACGACCCAAGGTGGTTCGAACATCGGCGGACTGTACGGCTTCGAAACCTCTGGTCTACCCTCACCGGGACTGCGCACGCCGATGTTGAACAGCAACGACGGTGCCAACCACATCACTTACTACCTCCGCAAGGAGTTCGAATACAGCGGCGCCCTTAACGGGGTAACGGTGACGATCGACCAGGTCGTCGACGATGGCGCAACCTACTACCTTAATGGTGAAGCGATCGGTGGAGCAGGCGTGGGAGCAAATCCCGATTGGAAAACCACCGCAAGCCGCACCGTGGGCGACGCCGACGAAGAGCGCGGGGTAGTGGTCACCAACGGCGCCAATCTGGTCGACGGCACCAACTTACTCGCCGCTGAGGTCCACCAGACCAACTCCAGCAGCTCGGACTGCATTTTCGGCGCCCGCCTGAGCATCTCCGCTCCACTGCAACCCAGTTTGGTCATCAACGAAGTGCTGCCCACTGCTGCAGGGGGCTTCGTCGAGTTCTACAACCCGACCGGAGCCTCCATCAACCTGAACGGTTTCTATATTAGCGACACTCCGGGCGATTTGACGAACTACGAAGTCACGCAGAACATCGTCATCCCGTCGATGGGTCTCGGTTCTGTGGGCTACACCCAATCGTCCCTGTCGCCGGGCGCCCAAGTCGCAGTCTACCTCACCGATGCGGACGGCGTAACGATCGTCAACGCGATCGACACCACGATGCCGACCGACGGTCGTTCTTTGGGGCGCGAGCCGGATGGCAGCACCAACTGGTTACTCTTCGCCAGCCCGACCCGCGATGCCGCCAACTCGAGCGGCCCGACTTCGGCCAGCGTCATCACGCTGAACGGCACCGCCCCTTCTGGCGTTTTCGAAGTGCGCGTCGTCGACCATCCCGAGGCCGAGTTCCAATGGCTGAGCACCACCGAGTGGACATTAGTCGGGATCAATCTTGCGAGCGGTCA
>JBLHKE010000661.1:0-4506 GCA_047619485.1 Verrucomicrobiales bacterium
CGCAGGAGCCTTCCCAGTTGGTGGGATCAGATCCGAATCCGGCAGGCGTCAGGCGCTCCAGCGACCGCCCATCTCCGCCAGCGCTGCGTGGCCACGGCTTCTCGTCAGTGTACCACACGATATCGACTGGCACCGAGTCAATCTTGACTTGTACGATACCTGACGCGTTCCCCAAATGTCCAAGAGTTAGCAGCACCCTCACCTCATCCGACAGCCGGTAGTGCTCCCGGAAGCGGCACTCGTTTCGCCTTATCAACAAGATCAATTCCCCGGGTGCCACACTGATCTCCCCGTACTCGATCGGGTCGTCAGACACGTTGAGCAACTCGACGAACTCGAGATCGTTCTCCCCGAGGGGCGGCAACTCCTCTCCGTCTTCACCGATTTCCGGATCCTCTGGAGCGGGCGGCACGTCTGGATGATACATCACTTCATTGACGATCAATCCAGAAATCCACGGCCCGGAGTTCGGTCCGCCAAGGGTCGGGCTCTGCATCAGGACGAACCACTCCTCATCCGTCGATGGAATCACATAACGCCCCACCGTGTCCCCGTGTCCCGTCTCGGAGTAGGCGAACCCGTGGACATAACCCGTCGGATCTCCCTCCGGATCAGCGGCGATCAGATACACTTCTTCCCCACCCGCACGGAACCCGAATCCAAAATTCTCCGCAGAAAGGACAAGGTATTCGCCCGCCCCGATCTCCGTCCCATCTGGAATCACATACATGTCGTCCCGCTTCAGGTCATCAGTCAAAAACCAGCCGCCAAGCGACACCAGCACGTCGCCCAAGTTGTGAAGCTCGATCGCGTCCTCCTCCCCTTCTACTGGGTTCGACAAAAGTTCATTCACAACCACACTATCCGCGCGATCGACCTCTGGATCTGGACTACCCGGAGAGCCGCCTTTGTAGGAGCTCGCCCGCCAACCGGTCTCAGTCGACGCATCAGGCACCAGCGAGAATCCAAACTCCCTCGCCGCTACTGGCCAGCCTCTACTCCTGCCGTATTCGACCTCGACAATATCGATGCCTGACAGGTTACGCACCCGGACGCGCCCCCGTTTGGTCAGCTTTTCATCGAGCTGGAGGATGGGGAATCCTCCGCCATAGAACTCTTCGAACAGGAGAATGTCCGAGACGGCAAGGATGTATGCGCCAGGCTCCAAGACCATCCCTTCGGGAAAAACAAACTGACCCTCATCATTCGAGATGAGCCCACCGATCGCGACCGGTCGATCGCTAGGGTTCCAGAACTCCAAAAACTCCACCGCTCCTGTGTGCAAGATTTCGGTCAACTTGAAGTTCTGCGAGGTCGCCGCCACCGGTCCGGCCACTACCATCTCATCCCGCAAGGCGCTCCAGCCTCTATTCAACATCGCCCGCGCTTTCAATGGCACGTCCATTCCGATCGGCACGGCACCGGTGAAACGCAGCGCACCGGGAGCGACTCCCCCGCCGGGCGAGCGTGGATCACTGCCGTCGAGGGTGTAATAAATTTCTCCAAGATCGGCTGCCATGATGAGCGAGCCTGAATCGAAGGAAACCGTCGGGGGATCGATCCCCGGATACAGCCCCCCCAACCGCAGCTGCTCGATCACAATCTCAGAGCGCTGTGGAAAATACTCGTCGAGCAGCCGCGCCTTCTCCACTTCCCAATCCGCGTGGTCGTAAGGATCACCCGGTCGTTCCACCCATCCCCAACGCGCCGCCTCAGCGTGTATTGCCAAGTCAATTTCATGCGCCAGCGCGGCGTAACGAGAGCGCGAGCGCTCGGCGGTCAGCGCTCCGCCCTCGAACAGGTGCTCGAACACCCGGTCGGCAAACGCGATGCGAAAATCGCTATTGCGGATCAGCTTCAACAAGATCGCCGGCCGCCCCGCAGATTGTAGAAAATTGTCGTCCAGCCCGAGAAGCGTCTCCTCAGCATCCCAGACAAAGAAACGCCAACCCCACTTGCCATCGCTATGGCGACCAGCGAAATAGTTGTTGTCGTCCTCCCATGTCGGTCCGCCCATCAGTTCGACGTTGGCATTGCCCAGGTAGGTGTGGAGCAGGACGAAATCGATAAAATCTTCCAGGTCGATTGCCTCCGCCACGGCCTGATACTCGAGCGGGTCAGCCAGGTTGCCAACCTGCGCAATGTTCACCAAGCTATCCCATTCAGCCTGCGTCATCTTTCCCCCATCCTTTGCCGCACCAGCATCGATCGTCTCATAGTCTGACTGCTGGCAACCGAAGTAAGCAGACTGGAAGAGGTCATCCGGCAGCTCCGTCGGTTCGTAGATCCCCCAGTAACGACCGTTGATGTAAAGATGGACTGGCCGGCTGTGCGGTGAGAGCCGCCCCATCGAGAGGTGCGTCTCGCGGGCAAAGCGATCGCGCAAGTTCTGCGAGCGATCACGCTCCAACGGATCTTCGTGTACCCACGATTGGTTGAACGCTGTGCGCAGCACGAGGTCGTCAAACGCGCCTGCCAGACCTTCGCCGAAAAACTTCTTACGGAATTTCCCGGCACCGAACCTCTTGCGGAACTTTAATCGTAGCGCGTGCTTCGGCGAATCGAGCAAACTACGACGCCCCGACAAACTCAATCCGGCGGTCGATTCGAACCTCTCGTTCTCCAGACCCGAATCCGGGTGGACGAAGAACTCGAATCCTGCTTGGATCTCCCTGTCGAGACCCGGTTGAGAATACACGCCCCGATCGCCGAACATCCCGTCCTCGTCCACGGAGATCGCCATTGCCGGAAGCGAAATCAGCCCACTGCGAACCAGATCGGGGTGCGCTGATCTCATAGCCTCTTGCCCGAGCACATCATCGACAAACAAGTAAGTCCGGGAGACGACACGGCTTGGCAAATACCCCTCGGCAAATGCACGCACCTTGAGAACCGCGAGACCGGTGATGGGCACGTTCCCCGCCACCACGGCGCTCGTTTCGCCTGGCTCCACCCCATCCAGTGTGTAGCGCAAGACTGACGCCCGATCGGGCTCCGCGCGCTCGACCAGAACCTCGAAAGGCGTGTCGTAGTAGCCCGATTCGACCGACAATTCCGGCTCGAGCAACATTTTCGGCGGCGCGACAGGATTGCGGCGCCCAGGGCTTGGATTTTCGAGCAGCGCCTTCTTTGTGGGATCATCGCCAACCAGCCCGAACGCGTCGTCCTTGCCGAGGTTCGGCACGAACACATAGCTCGTCTCAACATGCCCGAGCGACGGGTAGCTTAGAGAGAGAAACTCACAGCGCTGATCTTGCAGGTCCGAGGCCAAGTGGAGGTATTTTCCATCGAAGCGATCCTTTCCAGAAGCGAACACCACCTCGTAGCCATCTGTCCCGATCACCCACTCCAGCGGCAAAGGCCAGCGATCCAATTGATCTGGATGATTACTCAGAGCCCAACCACCGAGATGCACCGGAGCGGCTGATGCGTTGTGAATCTCAATCCAGTCCTGGCGGTTGCCGTCTTCGTCCATCAAACCAAACCGATTGTCCGCGACAAACTCGTTCAGTCGCAGCCTCACCGCAGAAATTCTGACCTCGGTTACGGTCACGTCACCTGCCGCGTCTCGCGCGCCCACGCTCACAGTGAAGAAGCGATCTCCCGACAGGTCCAATGCCTCATCCGCCACGATCAAAAACCTGCCTCTAGGTTGAACCTCGATTGAGAACCGATCATTATCGATCCCGCCAGCAATGAACTCGTGATCGAACCCGCCGTCATAAGGCGACCATTCGGCATCTGAAGAGATCCCGCCAGCAACCACCGCTCCGGGTTGCGGATGTTCCCCCGCATATTCCAGCCACCAGTCCGTCGCAGGGCTCCTCGCGCCCGGCTCCGGCAGTGTGATCGAGAATTCGCCCCCGCCTGAGCCGCCGCCACCACTGCCACCCCCGCCGCCAACGAAACCGCCACCACCGCTTCCACGCAGGATCTCAAAGGTGATCACCTTGTCGAGAGTCAGGCCATCTTTGTCGGTCGCCCTCACGCGGAGCGTCACCACCGTCCGCGGCGCGGGCGGGATATCCTTAACGAAATAGATCCACCGCCCAGCGATCGTAAAGTTCTGGTTGTAGGCACTGCCCTCCCCTTCCACGAGGGAAAACCTATGCTCTTCGCACTCGTCTGCATCGATCGCCTCCAGCTGGATCAGGGCGTCTCCGCCACTCCTAAGGAACTCGTGAATGATCGCAGTCGGTGCCGAGGGAACGGATGCGATAGCAACCATCTGCGAATGGCTCAAGCTTGTCGGATAGATCGCGGCGTCATCGATCAAGCCTACGTACTGATCCTCTTCCTCATCGACATCGGAGGTGCCCATTTGCAAGCCCGTCCCTTCACCATCGAAGACGATGGTCGGCAGCCGACAGGCCTCTGCAGGTAAATCCCCTTGTGCGGAGCGATGGATCACCGTCACCTCTTGAGGCACTCCATCAATGAAAATTTCGGCCGAGCTGTTCCTAGGATCCTCCTCTGTCGCCCCTTGATACGCGCAGACCAAGTGGC
>JBLHKE010000662.1:0-4499 GCA_047619485.1 Verrucomicrobiales bacterium
TACTTCGGAATCGTCGAGTGCTAGGTCTAGGATCTGGATCTCGTCGAGCGCTCCGTCGAAGTTGCCTCCTCCGGCGGCTGTCGGTTGACCGAGGCCGATGGTGTCGATGCCGAACGAGGTGTCACCGTTGCTTGCCTCGATCCGCTGACCATCACGGTAGAGTGTCAGCGTCCCGGCGCCGTCCGCCACTAGCGCGTAGTGATGCAACTGGGTGTCTTGTGGGACGAGAAAGTCGTGGTCGGTCGAGTTGCCTGAGCGGAATCGCAGTCCGCCGAAGTCGTCGCTGAGCCAGATGAAATCGGAACTGGTTGCGCGTAGCCCCATGACCATGCCGCGATCCGTCTGGAGTTCCGAATGGCGCGCCCACCAGCTGGCGGACCACTCGTCGGCAGCGGCGAAGGTGATGGTGTCCTGCAAGGCGAGGTAGCTATCGTCGGCGCCATCGAGCGCGAGCGCCCCACTGCCGCTGGCAATCAACGACGTGTCTGAGGTGATCGCCGCCTGACCGCTCGGGGTTCCGCCATTGCCGGAATCGCTCGCGTCGCTGAAATCTCCATCGTAGCGATGCTGCAGGATCAGACCCGCCGCGGGTTCCGTCAGGTCGTTGCGCAGGAACAGTTCCTCGACCTTGCTCGTAGTGATCGCCTCATCGTAGATGTAGAGTTCGTCGATCTGGCCGTCCATCGACTGCGTGGTCGAGTTGAACGCTTGCCCCACCGAAGTGATGCTGAAGCTGGTGGTCATCGCGACGGAACTCTGCGCCACATTGTCCCGGTAGGAAGTGACGTTGCCAGCGCCGTCAGCGATGATCGCCCAGTGGTGAAATCCACCGTCGTCAGGGAAGCCACCGAAATTGGCGTTGGTGTTGGCAGAGCTCCGCAAGCGTATCCCTTGCACTTGGCTCGCATTGTCTGGCGTCCAGATGAAATCGGTGTTGTTGCTGGGATTGCCGATCAGCATGCCGCTGCGGAAGTCCGTGCCGGGGCGGCGGCGAACCCAGAATAAAACCGACCAGGCATCGCTGGATCCGAATGTGATCGGGCTTGTCAGGTTCAGGTATTCCTCGGTGCTGGTGGTGCTGTCGATGTCGACTGCGCCGCTACCGAAGGCACGCTCGCCGGCAGCGCTGGTGATGCTCGGCGAACCGGTAGCGATGTTCAGGTGGTTGTCGTTGCCCGAGGCATCGGTGAAGTCGCTGTCGAAAGGGTAGTGAGCCAGCAAGCCCCCCGGGGCGATGCTCGGCAGCCAGACTAGTAGCAGCAGGGAGATGCAGATGTGGGTTCGGCTCAAAATCGGTTTCAGATACTGCTTTGGATACTCCAGCGGAAAGCCGATCCCGGCAAGTGCCACGTGACGGGTAGGAGGTTCAACGCTTCTCGACCCGGAAGAAGATCTCCTCGACCCCGGTCAGGTTGGCATCCTCGAGGTCGAAGTTCATGGTGGTCTGATCGGAGTCGGCCGTGGCGTCGACCCCGTCGTTGAGATCCCCACCCCAGTCGATCAGGTCGCGTGAGAATCTGACAACGTAGGATTCGCCTGGCTGCGAGTCCCAAGTCAGAGTGATCTGATTACTGTCCGCTGCGTACCTGATCGAGGTGATGGTGAAGTCCGGCAAGCCGCTGCCGAGGAAAAGCGCCTCGACTGCCGTGGCATCGAGCGCCTCGTCGTAGATGTGCAGTTCGTCGATCTGGCCATTCATCGAGTGAATGTCGGTGTTGTAGCCGTGCGCGACGTTCCTGACGCTAAACGGGGTCGAAGACGTGGAGGTTCCCAGCGCGATATTGTCGCGGTAGGCGGTGAGGTTACCAGTCCCATCGGCCACTAGCGCCCAGTGGTGCCACTCGCCGTCATCGGCGCCGACGTCGAAATTAAAATTGTTATTGTCGGTGCTGCGGAAGCGCACGCCCTGTACCTGGGTCGGGTTGTCTGACAGCCAGATGAAATCGATGTTGTTTTCGGTGTCACCGATGACCATGCCTTGGCGGATGTCTGAGCCGGCTCGGCGGCGCGCCCAGAAGGCGATCGACCAGGCGTCGGTATCCGCGAAAGTGATCGGGTTGGTGAGCGCCAAGAAGGCGCGGTCGCTGATGGTGCTGGCAGTATCGAGCGCGCCACCGCCAGCGATGAAATTACCTGCGGTGGTCGTGATGGTTGGCAACCCCTCGGTGATGCTGAGGTGGTTGGCGTTGCCCGATGCGTCGTTGAAGTCGCCGTCGAAAGAATAGTAGGCGAGCAAGTTCGCCTCGAGTGAGCTGGCGCTGAGCGCTAGGCTAAGAAGGGCTGGCAGTAGTTTCATCGGGAGAGTGCCATCGGCAGGCGCAGCGTCTCAACGGCGGCGTTTCAGCAACAGCAGGCAGCTCAGGCCGACGAATCCCAGCGAGCTGGGCTCAGGGATTCCGTTAAACAGGTTGCCCACGGTGGTGGCATCGATCGCCTCATCGAAGATGTAGAGTTCGTCGATCTGGCCGTCCATCGACTGTACTGTCGAGCTGAAGCCTTGTGCCACGGAGTTGATGCTGAAGCTGGTGTCCATCGCGATGGAACTCTGCACCGCATTGTCACGGTAGGAAACGACGTTGCCGGCACCGTCAGCGATGATCGCCCAGTGGTGGAACCCGCTGTCGTCGGGGAAGCCGCTGAAGTTGGCGTTGGTGTTGGCGGAACTGCGTAGGCGTATTCCCTGTACTTGGGTCGGATTGTCCGGCGTCCAGATGAAGTCGGTGTTGTTGCTGGAATTGCCCATCACCATGCCGCTGCGGAAGTCCGTGCCGGGGCGGCGGCGAACCCAGAATGAAACTGACCAAGCATCTCCGGCTGCGAATGTGAGCGGGTTTGCCAAGCTCAGGAATTCTTCGGTGGCGGTGGTGCTGTCGGCGTCGAGCGCCCCGCCGCCGAAAACAAACTCGCCTGCGGTGCTCGAGATCGTCGGCGTGCCAGTGGCAACGCTCAGGTCGTTGGAGTTACCGGAGGAATCCGTGAAGTCGTTGTCGAAGGAATAGTAGGCCACGGTTGACGCACCTGCACAAAAGGGGGACGACGCGAGTGCAATGGCAATTAGAGATGGAATACTGCGAGATAATTTCATGTTGGCTGGTCTAGGTCAGAGGCTCTTTTAGCGATTTTAGACCCACCTGTCAAGAGCCCGCTGGGGGCCGATTCCGGCCGGTGGTGAACAGCAGCAGTGCGACGACGGCGATCAGTGGCAGTAGGATCCACAGGTGGCTGTTGTTCTGTTTTACGACTTTCAGATCCAGCTGTAGTGGCGTGTCGCCGTTGACTTGGACGCTGCGTTTGAAGGTCAGCACTTGGCCGTGTTTCGGGATGTTGATGGCGATGGCTTGTGGGGCTGGCTCAGCGGCTAGTTGCTGGCTGACGAGGCGCGCAGTGATGCGCTTGAGGGCGTCCGTCTCCGCGCTGGTGTTGCCGGCTAGGAGGGTGCTGATCTGGTCGGGGAGGTAGTTGGTCTTGCCTTGCAACAGCGGGTTCTGGTCGGCGGCCTGTTCGAGGTCGACGTTGCGGCTGAAACTCGGGTCCTCGCTGAGGTTGTCGAAGTAATTGCGCTGCCGGCGGGTGGTCAGGCTGAGCAGGGTGCGCTCCTCTTGCAACTCGCGCAGCTGCACGCGGGCGTCTTCGCTGGTGGCCTGGTCGAGGTTGCTCTTCTTCGACAACTTGCTGAAGGCGCTGCGGGCTTTCTCCTGTTTGCCCTCGATCTTCCAAGCGTTGGCTTGCACCATCAGCTGGTTTGCCTCGTTGCGATCCTGATTGATGCGCTGCTTCTGCTCGCTGGCGTATTCTTTGATACCGTAGTCGATCGTGTAGACCTCGCCCACCTGGTCGAGGTTGCCCTCGTGGCCGCTTAATCTGAGTGAGTTGGGCAGCAGCACTTTCCAGGTGATGTTCTGCAGTGGGATGTTCAAGCTCGGGCCTTGGAGTTTGAACTCGCCTCCATCCGCCGGACTCGACCAGGCGATCGAAACCTCGGCGGCGTTGCCGTCCTCGGGCGGTAGGACGTAGAACAAATAGGCGTTCTCGACGCCCTCGGCTCTGGCGTTCTCGCGCACGATGCCGGGGCTCTGGTCGTTGACGAAGGCGCTGATCAAGGTGGCTTTGGCTGGCAAGACGACGCGCAAGGTGCTCTTCTCGACGACGCCGATGAACATTAGGGCTTCGGTCACGCTGGCGCCGTCTGGAGCGACCGCGGTGGTGAAGCGCCCCTCGCGGACACTGAGGCGCAGCGCCTCGGCGATCGAGTGGCGTTCTACTTTCACGCTGAGTGCTTGCTCGGGATCGACGGCGCGGAAGGCGAGGTCCGGCACCGCGCGGTTGCGTGCGCTGAGCAGCGATTTTGGAATCGCGGACCAGTCGGCTTGCTGCCAGCCACGGGCGGCTTCTCCGGCGAGCCCGACCTCGAGGTGTCCGGAAACACGCACCGCGACCCAGTAGGCGGATTGCTTGGCGCTGACTAGATTGGCGATGCTGATGTTCTCGATGCCATCGGC
>JBLHKE010000663.1:0-4478 GCA_047619485.1 Verrucomicrobiales bacterium
GCCATGGCCGAACTCTGCGAGGCCTACTGGACTCCGGTTTTCCGCTTCCTGCGACGCGAAGGGCGGGACGAGGATCTAAGTAAGGAACTCACGCAGGAGTTTGTCGCGCGCATGCTTTCCCGAGGCGGGATCGAAAAAGTCGATCCCGCCAAGGGGCGCTTTCGGTCCTACCTTCTCGGCGCGCTGAAACACTTTCTCGCAGAGCGCCGGCGCAACGAAGGTCGCTTAAAGCGTGGTGGTGAAATCGAGCTCGTGTCGATGGATTCGGGCGGCACCGATACCTCGCCAGGCGTGTCAATTCCCGACCCCGATGCCGCGGTCCCGGACACCTACTTCGACCGCCAGTGGGCGCTCGCTGTGATCGATAGCGGGCTAAAGCGCGTGCAGGCAAACTTTGCGAAATCGGGAAAAGAGAAACAGTTCGAACTGCTGAAACCGTGGCTGATGGGCGACACGGAGAAGCTCCTGCAGGCTGAGGTAGCGGTGGAACTCGGCATGACAACCGGTGCCGTCAAGGTGGCCATCCACCGCTTGCGCAAGAGCTTCGGCGAGGCGGTCGAAGCCGAGATTGCCCAGACGGTCGATGATCCCGAGGCAGTAGCTGAAGAGCTCCGCTATCTCATCGAGGTGCTTTCCTAGCCAGCTAGCCCGAATGGCACTAGTTTAGGCATAGGTATCGGCGATTTGAGTCGTGTTTTTCAGTGCCCAAGCCGAAGGCTTCGGAAGCCGATTTCTCGTCGTGTTAGTATGAATATCAGCTCCCGTAAGGTCAAAATACTCGGACGGAGGTCTTGGGCTTTGAGATCAGTATAGATCGTGAACGGGAACGACGAAATTTGAGCCGAGAGCGGGGTCAACTTTTGTCAGGTGGGCTGGCAGGCCACAGAAAATCAGCGAACGATAGGGTTGAGCCCGGGATCGGGACATAGCAATCCCGCATCCCGTAGTGTCCGGAAACTCGAATCGTCAGTATTCATGCGGCATCCCGGTAGTAGTAGCGCAGCAGCCCACCCAACCTTTGCCGACATTGCACCTCACCCGCGCCGTCCGAACTGAAGTCCGGCTCGATGATCTTGTTACCCAAGCCTTGGTGGTTCCGCTCCCGGTGGTTGTGCTCGCAGAACTGGGCGGTCGCTCTACGCAGAGATCCCTCACCAATCAGGATCATCCGCTCCAGACACTCCGATTTGACCGATCGTACAAACCTCTCCGAAAACGCATTCAAATTGGGCGAGCGTGGCGGCAAGCGCACCGACTTCACTCCGGCACTTTCGAGGATCGACATGAACTCTCTTGTGAACAGCGTCGACCGGTCGTGGATCAGGTACCGGCAACCGGAGAGGAAGCCGTCCACGTCATCTGTCAGGTTGCGTGCGATCTGCTTCATCCACAGCCCGTCCGGCTCCGGCACGATCCCGGCGATGTTCACCTTCCGGGATGAGAGCCGGATCACGAACAGCACGTGGTAGCGCACCAGCCCGCGCAGCGTCCAAACCTCGACGGTGAAGAAGTCCGTCGCGCCCAGCACCTCCCAGTGCATCTTGAGGAACTCCGCCCAAGTTGTCTTGCGCTCACGCTCCGGAGCTGGCTCCATCCCCGCCTGCCTCAGAATCTCGGCGATCGTTCATCTGCCGATCTCGTGCCCGAGATTGGCCAGCGCGCCCCGGATCCTCGTATATCCCCAGCCACGGTTTTCCTCTGCCATCTTGATTACGAGATCTCGGATCTCCTCGGCAGTTGGTGGTCGACCGACTTTCCGTCGGACGCCGCTGGAATCGTATTTCTTTGCGATGAGTTTCCGATGCCACGCGAGCAGGGTCTGAGGTGTGACCAGACCCACGATCTCCTTCAGTCGCCCATAGCGGATCAGCTTGGCCTTGCGCGCCAGCCGTCTCCTCTGGTCATCCGTGAATTCTGGCCGCCCGTTGCGCCGCTGCTCTTGCAGTACCCTGATCTCCTCCCGCAGGTATTCGATCACGTGCTGCTGCTGGCGGTTCATCCAGCCCGCCAGCGACACCAGGATCAGTTTGAATGCGTCCATCGTGCCATTCCTGCATTATTCCGGCGCTGAAAGCGAACCGAATCGGAGATCCTGATCCATCTCTAACGAGCTGATTCTCAGAGGATCCCGGTGTAATCGAATTTCCGGACACTGCGGGGCCGCACCGTGTATATCCAGGTCAACGTTAGTTCCGGTAGCCCGGCACCTCCGCCGTCGACACAGGTGATCATCAACGTCAACTAAACCGCCTCTATTTATCATTTATCAGATCGTTGCCCCGTTTGATCGTCCGGCATGCTATGCTCCCATGCTAGTCGCGGTAGTTGGTTCGGTTCAGCGTCTTGCTCGGACTTTCACCGAACATGTGCCGGTATCGGACGGAGAAGCGGCCTAGGTGGTCGAATCCCCATTGCTCCGCCGTCTCATTGACCCTGGTAGTTTTGGAATCGGCTTTCATTAGGGCGCTCCGAACCGCGTTTAACCTGCGGGTTCGGAAATATTCGGTCGGTCCCATGCCGTAGAGTTCTTTGAAATATTTTTGCAGAGTTCGGCTTTTCATCCCGGTGGCCTTGCAAATTTCGCTGAGGCTTAGCGGCTGGTGACCGCTTTCCTCCGAGAGTTGATGGCTCGCTTTTACCAGGTGCATTAGAAACTTGTCTCCTTCTGCATAGGGAAGATCATGAGTTGCACTTTCGAGCCGGCTCGAAAGTAGCTCACGGATCGCCGACAGCACACGTGCCGATAGCCGTTTAGCGTCCGCTTTCCGAGTGCCTGATTTCGGATCCACGCAATTGTGGGTAAGTTTCACCAGTAGTTCCAGGTCTTCCCTTGGCCCCTTCAGTGCCAGGTGTCGATAGGACCGCAATGTAGCATGATGTGCCTTCAAGTCTTCTAGCAGCACCTCCTCTGGGATACTGATCCCAGCCCAGATCATGTTGGCGGGGTACGCCTCGTGGAGGTAAACATCTCCTACATCGACCGATACAGTACCAGCGCCATAGCCGTGTCCGTGAACCACGGCGGTAGAATCGGGATTCAAGATAAAGCCGACGTTGATCATGTCGTCGTTGTAAGAGCCTTCGTAAAGGGCAGCCCGATTGAGTGTTCCGGTATTGATTCGGACCTGGTCAATCGTCGCCGCACGAATCCATCCCTCGATTGATCCCGGCTCTAGCTGAACAGTGGTTACGCCGGGGTAGACGGCTTGGATCGCGGTGGAATCGAACTGCGAAAACTTGTGAAATTGGTAGTTGGACGGGTTGCTCATCGGGATTCCTGGATGCATGGAGATCATGCGCAAAGTGGATAGCGGGTGCAAGATTTGTGTGCCAATGTTGCCAGCTGAACAACACGAACATGAGACCTAAAATTATTCCAGACATACTTCTCCTGACGGCCTTCACTTGCATGCAACTGGCCTGTAGTGAAGCGGCGGACGACCCGGCCGCAGCTCAGCCCAAGGATCCTGCAAAGAAGCCCAACATCGTCTATGTCCTAGTAGACAACTGGGGCTGGGGTGACATCAGCGTCCAAGGGAGCACGATCCAGACGCCCCGCATTGACGCCTTCGCGGCGGAAGGGATGCGCTTCACCAACTTCAATGTGCAGAACCAATGCACGCCAACGCGCTCGGCGCTCATGACTGGCCGCCTCCCGATCCGATCCGGCACGCAAAAAGTTTCTGCCCCTGGGGAGCCGGATGGTTTGGCCCACTGGGAATATACCATCGCCGAACTGCTCACCGATTCCGGCTACGCCACCGCTCTCTACGGAAAGTGGCATGTCGGTTCCAAGCCTGGAAGTCTGCCGAACGATCAGGGATTCGATGAGTTTTGGGGGATCAACGAGGGCTCCAACGCGGCAGCCTACACCAGCACTCCGCAGTTTGATCCTGCCGTGGCGGACGTCCCGCACTTCTGGCAGGGCGTGAAGGGCAAACCTGCCGCTCCTACGAACGAGCTCTACGACATCCCGGCGAAGGCCTCCTTCGATAGTCGATCGACGGCTAAGGGTATCGAATTCCTCAAAGCGAATGCCAAGGAAGGGAAACCCTTCTTTGCCTATGTCGCCTTCACCCACTTCCACCCGCCGTGGGGAGTGCATCCCGATTTCAAGAACAAGTCGAAAGTGGGAGTCTATGCAGACACCAAGCTGGAGGTAGATCACAACTTCGGTCAAATCATCGACGCGATCCGCGAAGCCGGCATCGAGGATAATACCATTGTAATCCTCACCGGTGACAACGGGGCTGCCAACTATCCTTCTCCCGGCGTGGCGACTGGCGAAGTGGGTGGATCGAATGGACCTTGGCGAGGGGGCCTCAGCACGGGATACGAGGGCGGCATGCGCACCCCTGCCATGATCCGCTGGCCTGGGAAGATTGCCAAGGGGAGGGTGACCGACGAAATCATCGCCGACCTCGACATCTACTCGACCGTCGCAAATCTGATCGGTGAACAGAAACGCATACCGACTG
>JBLHKE010000664.1:0-4467 GCA_047619485.1 Verrucomicrobiales bacterium
ACCCGCAAAGGCAAGCACATCTATGGGCAAAACCGCTGGCGCTAACGGTGGGGCAGGGGAGACGCATGTCCGACGAGGTCAAGAAAGCTGGCCTCACCTGGCAAACCGGTAGCCAGCAGCGCTCTAACCAGTACTTCCGCGTAGCGGCTGAATTCGTTTGCAACGGGCGACTCGGGAAGCGGCAGGGCATCACCGTGCGCCTGCCGGGCCGGCGTGGCGACTGGAACCAAATGGGCTCCCAACAGGATCCCAAGCCGGTGCCTGAGGGTTTGAACTACGACCTGTGGGAAGGGCCGGTTCCGCATCGGGAATACTTCCCCGCGTTGCTGCCGCTCAACTGGCGCCACAACTGGGATTACTCCGGCGGCATGGCCACCGACTCGGGTGCCCACCACATCGACATCGTGCAGTGGGCGCTCGACATGGACGAGTCCGAGCCGGTCACCTTCGACAATATCAAAGAAGCCGTGCCAGATCAGAAGTCGATCTTCGTCACATGCGGCTCGCTCAAGATCGAACCACGCGAGATGGCGCGCGACAAGATCAAGGACAGCGAGACCTGGCTCTACGCCAGCAAGAACCACTACCACGACTTCATCGACGCCGTTTACAGCGGTGGAGCAACCGTGGCACCGATCGAGGCGGCGCATCGCATCATCACCGTCTCCCACCTAGCGAACCTCGCCCTGCGACTCGGCAAGAGCGGCATGAAATGGGATCTAAAGACAGAGAAATCGAGTGACGTGGACATCAACCAGATGCTCACCCGACCAATGCGTGAACCGTATCGGATCTAGGCCGGGCTAGGCGGAATGGTAGAGATCGACCCGGGTGCGACGGAGGAGATGTTAGTCGCTAATTGGCCATCTCAGGACATTGAGTTTCATATTAAACTTACAAATCCCTGACGATCCGCCTCATACGAGAGAGCTTGAAACAGAGAGGCACTCTCATTTGATCACGATAGAGGGAGGCATCTCAAATTGGATGGAAGCTCAGTCCCAATCAATCATCAAACTGATCGATCCAACCGCAGTGATTGGCGCCGCAGAGGCCAAAGATCTTCCTCGATGGCATCCAGAGGATTTTGCTGCCTCCCACGGAGTGCAACTCCGTGCTACGCGCGGAGCGCATAAAAACGTAGAACGGAGTTGCACTCCGTGGCTGCCGCAAAATCTCACTTCATTCTCTATCTCCCTACTCGGGTTGATCACCGCAAAGATTCGATGAAGCTGTTAAACTAGACCCATTCGGCCTAGCACACTTGAATCGGGGTTGTTTTCCCATTCCTCCTACTCCAAGGTGCCCATCCTCGTAACTGAACAACCAAGCCATCACTCTACCAATGAACGTCCTCGTAGCCGGAACCGTCGCCCTCGACAATGTCAAAACCCCTAGCGCCTATCGCGAAGACCTGATGGGTGGCTCGGCCGCGTATGCCGCCATCGCCGCCAGCTTCTTCTCGCCCGTACGCCTCGTCAGCATCGTCGGCAAAGATTTTCCCAAGCAGCACATCGACACGCTCAAGGCGCGCGACATCTGCACCGACGGCATCGAGGTGAGCGACGGCGAATCGTTCCGCTGGTCGGGCGAATACCACGAGGACATGAACGACCGCACCACGCACTCGGTCGCCATCAACGTGCTGGAGGCTTTCGATCCAAAGCTGCCGGAGAGATACCTGGACTCCGATGTGATTGTGTTAGGGAACATGAGCCCTAAGAACCAGCTCGACGTGATCCGCCAGGTGAAGGAAGACGCCTACATCATCGCGGACACCATGGATATCTGGATCCAAGCCGCCCACGCGGAGCTCATCGAAGTGCTCAACAAGGTCGATCTGCTGGTGCTCAATGACAGCGAGGCGAAGCTCTTCATGGAGACCAACAACATCATCGTCGCCGGCAAGAAGCTGCTCGAGATGGGCCCGAAACACGTCGTCATCAAGACCGGCGAGCACGGTGCACTGCTGTTCGGCATCGGCGGCGAGTTTTTCCGCTGCGGCGCCTACCCGCTCGACGTGGTGGAGGATCCGACTGGTGCGGGCGACTGTTTCCTAGGCGGTTTTGCCGGGCATCTCGCCTCCCTGAAGCGCCTGCCGGAGTTCGCCGATCTGCGCCGTGCGTGCATCCACGGTACGATCATGGCTAGCTTCAACTGCCAGAGCTTCAGCACCGAACGGCTCAGCGCGCTTACCCAAGCGGACATCGACGCCCGCTTCGAGGAGTTCAAGGGCTTTACCCACTTCGACTAGTTCTTACCGGGGTGGCAGGGGAATACGGCTACGAAAAGCTCGCGCGCGCGCGCTTGCTGCGCGCGCAGGGTCGGCATGAGGAAGCTGAGGCTTTCCTCATCGAGGCGATCGCTTCGAACCCGACGGATCCGGACGCATTCTGCGAGCTAGCGCTGTGTCAGCTGTGCATCCCAGAGAAAAAGAAATCGTCGCTGGACTCGATTGATCGCGCGCTCGCGCTCGAGCCGACCGCTGAGTTTTTCGCCGTGAAGGCGATGGTTTTAAACGCGCTTGACCGCGAACAGCAGGCGCTGACCTTCGCGGACAAGGCGATCGCGCTCGACCCTGATGAGTCGTTCCATTTCTACGTCAAAGCGGCCGCGCTCGCGGGGTTGTCGCGCTGGGCGGCTGCCGAGGCGGAGTGCCGCATGGCGCTGACCCTTGATGCGGACGACAAAGCGGCCAAAAACCTGCTGGCGATCGTGTTGCGCATGCAGGGGAAGAAGTGGGAGACAGAGGTGGCCGTCGACCAGTTGCTCAGCGAGAACCCGGAGGATGCTTGGGCGCATTCGAACGCGGGCTGGGCGGCGCTGACGAACTCGGACTACAAAAAAGCGGAGAAACACTTCCGCGAATCGCTGCGGCTCGACCCGGGGGATGAGCAGTCGCGCAGTGGTCTGCTGGAGGCGTTCAAGGCGCGCTCGCCGCTCTACCGCGCGTATTTGAAGTACGTGTTCTGGATGGCGCGATTCCAACAGAAGACACGCTGGCTGATCATCATCGGCATCTACATCGGCTTCCGCATCGGGCGTGTCATTCTGGAGAAGGTGCACCCGCTACTGGCAGTCGTATTTGTCTTCGTGTATCTGATCCTCGTGTTCGGTGGACTTCTGGCTTCAGGGGTCGGCAACCTGCTAATACTGATGGATCGATCCGCGCGTTACGCCTTGAACAAGAGGGAGGTCATCGAGGCGTTATTCGTCGGCGGGGGCTTCTTCGGGGGCATCCTGATGGTGATCGCTGGATTCGGTTTTGGGCTGTTGCCACTGGTGTTCGTTGGCGGCGCCATAACGATCGGGGCGATCCCGCTGTCGCTCACTTTCACCAATGATTCGGCCAACGGGCAGAAGCTATTCGGTGCCATTGGCGCCTTCGTCTACGTGGTCGGGTTCTGGGCGGCCGGGCAGTGGATGATGAGCGGCGCGATCTCGGAAGCGACCAGCACCCTGATCGGTTTCGCGGCCTTAGCGGCGGTGCTCTGCACCTGGATCGGCAACGTCGAATCGCTGCGGCGGTAGCCCCAATGCCTTGGCCGTAACTTCGATCTATTCGATGGCGATCGCCGGGCGCACTTCGTATAGCTCGGCGCTGGCGCTCACGGCACCTCCAGGTTTGGCAAGGATCAGACAGGTCTCGCTCGGCGTGAAGGTGTAGCCGACGCCGAAGCGTAGCGGTTTTGGACTCGCGGCGGTGTAGGCGGCGCGCAGATCCGCCTGGTAGTAGCTCTTGAACAGGTCGAGCGTGCGCTGGTAGTTGCCGAACATTACGGTGTTCCAGCCGGCGCTCTTGTAATAGCGATAGGGAATCCCTGAGGCGTCCTGCAGCACCACCGCGCTGTTCTTCATGATGGAGCTGCGGATGTTGGAGAAGTTGCCATTGTGCATCAGGTACGACGCGCTCTTGATGAAGGTGGTGCCAGAGCGGTGGTTCGCCATGTAGCGCTGGAAGCGCCCGCTACCCGAGTTGCTGAGGTTTGTCTTGAAGTAGTAGACGGTGCAGCCCGAGCAGCTCAGGCGCACGCCCGGCGCGCTACCGCTATGGCCCGCACCGATGATTCCAGATGAGGTGATGTGCACCTTGTCGACCGAGTGGATACGGTGCCCGGTGCGCGCCAGGTAGACGTAGAGCACTGGCAGCACGCCCTTCAGGTTGGTGCGCGCGAGGTCGAGGCGCATGTCTTTGGTCAGGAAGTAGCTGTAGTCGAGCGAGGAGCTGATCGAGGTCTGCAGGCCGCGCAGGCTGGTGGCAATTTGTGTCTCTGTTAGTCCCGAGAGGTCAGGAATGTTGCCGATCGATTCGAGGCCGACCAGTGCGTAGGTGCCGGCGTTGGGAAAGAAGGCGTCGGCGTAGAGGAAGTCTGGGCCACCGAAGGGGTAGAACACGTGGCCACGACCGAACCCGCCGAGCTGGGTGCGGCGGAAGGAGCGGATCGGCGCGAGGCGACCCTCCGCGCG
>JBLHKE010000665.1:0-4466 GCA_047619485.1 Verrucomicrobiales bacterium
TGGTGAACGACGGGCTCGGCGACGCGACCGAATCGCCAGCGGAGTTGGTCGCGAAGGCGGTGAAAAAGTAAGTGGTGTTAGGTGCCAGCGCGGTCGCGGTGGCAGCCGAGAAAGCGCCGACGCCCTGTGTGCCGGGCAAGACCTCTGCGTTGTCCCAGCCGTTCGGATCGCTGCCGCCATCTTCATTTCCCCAACGGATCGTGATCGCCGGCGCCGCATCGCCGATGTCTAGCACTTCACCATTGAGTGTAGCACCGCTCGTGGCGATCCCGGTCGCTGCCAGATTCCCGATATCCGCCACTCCGGAGGGAGCCAGCGTCTCGATGTCGAGATGAAAGACGCGATCGACATTTCTGAGGATGACGTTGTTGTAGTCTGGGGTGTTGTTGCCGCCGCTGCTGAATGCGGTTCCTCGGGGATAGATGCTGTCGTTGAGATTGTTGACACTGACGAAGCCAGATGCGGCGGATCCCCACATGACAGCATAGAGCTGGTTCGCATCTAGCGACAGGGGCGTGGCAAAAGTAAAGGTGAGGTAATCGAGCGGCGCGTAGTTTGGCGCGACGGCAGTTTCGGTTGTTCCGATCTGGGTGAAAACCTCTGGCGATCCAGTCGCGGTGAGCGTGCCGACGCGGACGTTGAAGGTCGGGCTATTGCTAATGTTGTTGTTGAGGTTTTTGAACGTCACCGCCTTCAGCAGGTAGCCACCCGTATCCGCTCCGGTGGTGAACGACTGTCCCTGGTGCGGCCGGTTGGACCAGACGTGCCCCTGATCGCCACCGGCATCTGAGGCTCCGTTATCGTTCGCGATGTCGGCCTCGTTTACTACGGGCGACGATCCAGAAATCGTCACCGTCGCGGCGGAAGCAGAGTAGAGACAGACAGCGAGGCTCAAAAAGCCTCGCAGAAGAAGTTGGGGAATAGCGCCCATAGGGGAATTGGGAGGGGGGTGAAGTGAACTGAGACTACTAGGTCATCGACTATTTGAGCCTATTCCGCAAAGGAATCATAAAAAAGCGACTTGCCCCGGAAGGAGCAAGCCGCCTTAAAAAGAACTTTAAACTACAGCCCCCAGTCTAGCGGCGGCGGCGAAGTGTAAGTGCGAGCCCAACTAGTCCGAG
Source organism: Verrucomicrobiales bacterium (assembly GCA_047619485.1). Classification (GTDB taxonomy): domain Bacteria; phylum Verrucomicrobiota; class Verrucomicrobiia; order Verrucomicrobiales; family DEV007; genus JBLHKE01. The sequence goes on from JBLHKE010000665.1 coordinate 1,122, forward strand.
CAGCGCTGCAGATGGCTCTGGGACGGCATCGATATCAGCGTGGAACACGCGATCCACGCCGCGGTCGACGAGATTGTTGAGATCCGGTACCCCGCCAGCACCACTGCTGATCGCAGTTCCGCCACCGTAGGTGCTGCCATCGAGGTTGTTCACCGTCACGAAGCCACCAGCCGTGGTATCCCAGACGAAGCCGTAAGTGGTATTGGCATCGAGGCTGAGCGGGGTGTCGAAATTGTACGTGATGTAGTCGAGAGGGACATAGTTGCCTGAAACGGCTGTCTCGGTAGAGCCGATCTGAGTGAGCACAGTGCCGGTCACCGACCCGAAGGTGACGCTGAAGGTCGGGCCGTTGCTGATATTATTGTTGAGGTTCTTCAAGGTCACCGCATTGAGTTGGTAACCGCCAAGGTTTGATCCGGTGATGAATGTTTGCCCCTGATTCGGCCGGTTAGACCAGATGTGACCCTGATCGCCACCGGCATCGGCGGCGCCATTGTCATTGGCGATGTCGGCACCATCAACGGTTGGTGCCGTGGCTGAAATTGAAATTGTCGCGGCGCTGGCAAAGCCAAGCATTGCTGCGGAGCTGGTGAGGATGAGTGTGGTGATTTTTTTCATGTATCTGCTGAAAAATAAAAATAAGGATTCTTCTTAACGTCCTTTTTACCGATTTATCTAGCTGCTGTAAAGTATTTATTCGCCCACTGCACGCTCGAACTTGCCCCGCTGGGCTCTAAAGCGCGTTAGCCCGACTTTCACGATTCGTGATTTTCTGAGTTCGTCGACCCTGTTTTTTTAGGAGTCGAACCAAAAAGGTCTCCCGTAAGGTCAAGATACTCGGCCGAACCCGGAAACGCTGCTATTTGAGAGCCAGACGACGACGCCAGATCCTCGATCTCAGCCGACAGGACCCTCGCACGATCCGCTTCTCCAAGTTAAAATCTCTCGCGGATCCGACCCATCTCCGGTATCAGGCTCCATGAGTTTCATCCTCCGCCCCTGGCAGCTCTACTTCCTGATGTTGTCCGGATTGGTGAACCGCAGGCAGCAGGAGATCATCGAGTTCCAGAACGCCCAAATTCGGATCCTCATGGACAAAATGGACAGCAAGCGCATCCTCCTCACCGACGACCAACGACGGGTTCTGGCCGTCAAGGCAAAGGCTCTCGGGCGCAGGGCGCTGATGGAGCTTACGACCATCGTGACACCCGATACGATCCTGCGCTGGCACAGACGGCTCATCGCAGCCAAGTGGGACTATAGCGAGCGCCGCAAGAAAGCCCCCGGACGACCGCCGATATCCGAAGAGGTTGTCGAGTTCGTCTTGCGCATGGCTAGGGAGAACCCCTCGTGGGGCTATGACAGGATCCAGGGCGCGCTCGCCAACCTCGGCCACCACATCTCCGATACCACCGTCGGGAACGTCCTCAAAGAACAGGGTATAGAACCGGCACCTATTCGGAAACAGACGACGCCTTGGAAGACGTTCCAGGCGCACTGGGAATCGATCGCCGCCATCGACTTCACGACCGTCGAGGTGTGGACCAGGAGCGGCCTGACCACGCTATGCATCCTCGTCGCCATGCGCCTTAACACCCGCCGCGTGGAGATCGCGGGTGTGACCGCTAACCCGGACAGTGATTGGGTCGGGCAGATGGCACGGAATCTGACTGCCACCGGCGGATTCCTAGATGACGTGAGCCACTTGCTCATTGACCGGGACACCAAGTTCCTGCCGCTTCGCACATACCTGAACGACATGACCGACACCGATGTCGTCCTGTTACCGCCGAGGAGCCAGAATCTCAACGCCCACCTCGAGCGCTACATGCGCTCGATGAAATCCGAGTGTCTCGGCAGGATGATCTTCTTCGGCCGACGATTACTGGAGCGTGCATTGAATCAGTTCGTCGCCCACTACCACGGGGAGCGCAACCACCAGGGACTGGGGAACCGGATCATTGACGCGGGCAACGAAGTTGGAAAGAAGGTTGGTGATGTCGAGAGACGGGAGCACCTCGGCGGCATGCTGCGGTATTACCACCGTGAGGCGGCGTAGGGAGTAGGGACGTGCGAGTTGTGCCCGATGCGGGGAGCAGGGAGGAGGATCGGCCTGTCCCGAAGCCGGGTGTCCAACCCTATCGTTCCTCCCATCTGGGCAGCCCAACAGCCTCCTCCTCGCAGGAGGGGTCTCATCTCGACCCAAATCTTGTCGCTCCGCTCCAAGATCGGTGTTGATTTTAAAGGGTGAGACCTTCGTTCGAATATTTTGACCTTACGCCGTGTTGCTGCGACTGCCCGCATGCAGTGTCAGAGTGCCCGCCAGAAAAACGATCGTAGAGTGTAAGAATCGTATTTTTATAATGACTAGAGTTTGAGTTCAGCCAGCCACTGGGTGTATTCCAGCTTCGAGATGGAAAGTGAGGCCACGACGAGCGTTTCGGTGGTTTTCTCTTTGAGTTGATAAACGACAAAGCCACCGGGGCTCTCGATCACGGCGCTCACATCGCCTGAATCCTGCAGTTGCGCTGTGAGTACTTTTTGCAGCTCAGGGTGTAGCTCCTCAAAATAAAACAAGCGCTCTTCGCCTTCTTCGCGCGAAGGTGCGCTGAGCACTTGCTCGCGCTGGATTGTCGCTTCAACTGTGTAGGAACTGCTCTTGCCGTTGGCCTGCACTGGGAGCGTTGGTGCCGCCGGAGTCTCTTCAGTATCGGTCTCCGGGCGAGGTATCAGTTGCCAGGTGATTTCCTATATACCGTCGATTGTTAAACCGCCGAGCAGATCTTCGCGAGCCTCCTCGGCCTCGGTGCGTTTACCCAGATGTAAGGAGTCGTCGAATTCGAAATTCCGTATGAGTTCACGTTCGACGATGATCGGGCGGGCAAAGGACTGAGCGAAACGGGCGGGATTGTTCCCGAGCGCCGCTTTGATCTTTGCCAGCGTCTCCGGAGCACGAGTCGTAGTCTCAATGCGCTGCACCTCTACGTCGAGCATGGCCGGTGTGACCTCTACACCATAGACTGTGCGCAGGGCGGTTTCCTTTCGTAAGTCGAACTGGACGAGACCTTGCAGTGTTTCCAGCGGCATCGCTTCCGCCAAGGAGCCATTCACCCCGATACGCTGCTCATGGTAGATCGTCTCGATCGCGAGGCGATCCGAGCAGAGGACTTGAAAATCCCCAGCGAAGGCCGCGCAGGTGAAAAAGAAACTAAGGGGCGCCTCCGGAAACCTGCTGTGGAAATGGGGCGCAGAGAAAATTCCCGCTGGTGAGGCGATAAACGCTAAGCTATCTGGTGATAGTGGGCGCTTTAGCAACGAAGACAGCGGGGATTTTATCAAGCTCCA
>JBLHKE010000666.1:0-4464 GCA_047619485.1 Verrucomicrobiales bacterium
CTATCGGTAGAAAACACGATCGGAGTGATCGCGCCACGACGCAGTTTGTCGAGTTTGGTGAGATTGGTTGTCACCTCCTCAAGGCGATCGGTCTCCTGTTTGCTCAGGTCTTTTGTTTCTCCGCAGAGGCGCTCGTAGGCCTTGCCGGCCTCGTAGCTGGCGATGCTCCTTAGTCCGGTCACCGGTCGTGTCTTGCGCTTGAGGGCTTCTTCCAAGCCGGTGGCAAATGCCCGGTAGTATCCGTCGCGGATTTGTCCTGGCGTGATCTTGGAGAGAATCGGGTCGGCGCGCTTCGGCTTTTCTTCCGTGTAGAATGTGCTCGCCTGTTCGAGCAGGCTCGCTTTCCCCAACAGGTAGAGTGGGTTGTCTGGTTCGAGGTCGATCGCTTGGTCGAACGCCTGCAGTGCGAGGGTTGCGTGCTCGGAGGAGATGCCGGGGTCGACCACATTTGGTTTCCACTCCTGTTTGGTGAGTTGCTGGGTCAGGGTTGAAACCGTTTGGTAATAATCGCGCGCGTCTTCCGGTTCGATTTCCGTGACCGACTCGGCACCCATTTTTTCGAGTGTCCGCCGGGTGGCTTCGGCGCGGCGCGCGTCGTAGATGTAGCGCTGCTCTGCCGTCCAGTAGGGAGCGATCGAGGGGAGATCTTGCTTTTCAGCTTGGCCATAGACCGCGACCAGTGAGGCGCGGTTGTAGAATGCGAGGTAGTGGATGCGGCCGACGACGTAGTGCGCTTTGGCGTCTTCGGGATTTTCCGCTAGGTGTGCCTTGGCGCGTTCGAGCAGGCGCTCGGCCGGCATCAGGGAGGGCTGCGCAAAGCGCGACCGCGCATTTCCGCCAAAGGTGAAAAAGATGGCAAGGGCGAGCGCGATCGATCGATGCTTCATGACAAAAGCATAGCGCGGCTCGTCATGCTCCCAAGCAGATTGTGTCGCAGTTCTAGCGACGGCGCCGGGCAAACCCGAGGGCCAAGCCGATCACGCCGAGCAACCCAGCCGATGGCTCCGGCACTGCCGTGACAACATATTGCACCCCAGAGAAACTAGCTTGCTCCAAACCGGAACTGCCCCCGAAGAGCACGCCCGCAGCATCATAGCTGAACAGCGAGGTTGTGATGTCGTTCTCGACGAACTCTTCGCTGAGGTTGCCATCGCCGCCACTTACGAGTGAGGTGATGTCGACGGTCGTCGCGCTGTCGCGGGTGATTGACATGCTGAAGGTGAACGGGGCAGCCGAATCACCGTCGAAGGCGCCCGAGCGGGTGGCGGTCGCGTTCAAGTCGACGGCGTTCCCACCGGTGCTGATGAAGGCGCCGTCGGTGCGCGCCTGGTAGAGATCCGAAGTGGCGCCACCGATCGTGTGCAACCAGCCGCCGGCCCAGTTGCCACCATCGTCCGCGGCGAACTGGCCTCCGCTGTTGAAAATGCCAAAGCGGTTCTGAGCCGGGTTGTTCGTGCCACCAGTCAGGGTCAGGCTGCCGGAGAGGGTGAGTGTCTGACCGATCGCCAGCGTGACGCTCTCTGCGGTCGTGGTGGTGCCGAACTGACCCGCAATCCAAGCAGATTGGGTGCTGTTGGCGGTCGTGCCATCGCCGAATACTGGCGAATCTGTGCCGGCGCCAGTGATCGGCACCACGGTGGCGTTCGGGTTGAACTCTTTCCAGTTGGCGACGGTCGCCGAGCTAGCGAGACCAGCAAAAGCGGTGGTAGTGAGAACGGTTAGTGCAAGTGTCTTCATTAGCGGAATCGGTGTATATCGTCGCTTTTCTAGGGGATTCAGGCGTCGCTGTCAATTAGGGAGTTTCTCGCGCAGCCGGTAGAACACCCTGATTGGCCGCCCAGCTGGAAAACGGATCGCGAGCTGGTCGGTAACAGTTCCAGTGCCGGCGACCGAATCTTCGACCTCCGCCCCCCAATCGTTCATATCGAGGCTGGAGTCGAGAAAGTAGGTCTTTCCCTCGGGGGTTTCATAGTCGATCTCGACATCCGTGCCGACGACCCGGATGGCGAGGATCCGTGCTTCGCCGCCACCGGTCACAGCGAAGGCAACGTCGGAGAAGGCGACCTGCTCGACCGCTGAGCTCCCACCCGCGAGCCAGCCGAAGGCATTGTAGGTGAAAATCGCGGTCGCGATGTCGTCTTTGACGTACAGCTCGTCTAGATTCTCATCGCCACCGATGAAACGCGAGATCACGTCGACGGTGGTTTCGCTGTCGCGGGTGACCGACATCGCAAACGTAAATTCGGTTGCTGAGCTGCCGTCGAAGGTGCCAGTGCGGGTGATATCTGCTGCCAGGTCGACGGCATTCCCGGCGGTGCTGATCCACGGTCCATCGGTGCGCCCCCCCCAGAGGTCGGCGCTCGGCGTGTTCCCGATCGTGTGCAGCCAGCCGCCGGTCCAATTGTTGCCGTCGTCGAGTGCGAACTGTCCCGCATCGTGGAAGATCCCGAAGCGGTTCTGGGTGGAGTTGTTAGAGCCGCCGGTGAGGATGACGGTGCCGGAGACGGTGAGCGTCTCGCCCACCGCGAGCGTCACTGAGGCCGGGGAGCCGACCGTGCCGAACATGCCAGCGATCCAAGAACTCTGCGCGCTGTTAACGGTGACGCCGTCGCCGAAGGTTGGGGCGTCGGTGTCCGCATCGTCGACTGGCACGACCTTGGCCGGATTGAATTCCTTCCAGTTGGCGATCGGCGCTGCGACGAGCGAAGCGATCTGGAGGGTGAAGGCGATGGCAGTGAGGCCGCAGTGAATCTTCATGCCGCCGACTATCTGCAAAAGTATGACGTTGGGCAATCTCTATTCCTCAGCGCGAAGCGAGTCGGTCGAGGGCAGCCAGGACATGCCTCCCACGGGAGCGGAAAGCGGCTTTGTCGGAGCCGGGGATCGGTTGTTCGAGGTGCAGGCGCAACTCGTCGGCCAGCACCGGTTCGCGCTCGGCCAGCTGCAGTAGAATGGTCATCGCGTAGACTTTCACCGCCACCGGCTCGGTCGGAGATGACAGGTATTCGAATGATAGATCTGCGGCCAGCCCGGCGATGTCATCGGGGATTTCGAGCAGTGAGGCTGCCCGCATGGTGTTGCGCCGCACTGCATCGTGCACGGTTTCCTGCCGGTGTAGGTTCTCGATGAGTGTCGGCAGCTGTGCCGAGACCACCCGCGGCGTGGTCTCGGCGCAATGGCTGATCACCCACGAGGCGCGCTGGGCGATCACCGGTTCGTTGCCCGTGACCAGCGCAACGATTTCGTTGAAGCGTCGCTTGCTCTTGCCGACGTGGCACACGATCTCCATCGTCGATGACTTCGAGTGTTCAGATTCGAGCGCATTGCGGATGTCCATCTGCTACCGATCATAAGATGGAAGCATCCGTCAATCAATCTCCCAACGTCTTACGACACGGGGCAGGGCGTGAATATTTCTCAACCAATCTGCAATTCTCCCAGATGGACGGCGTTTACACACAGTAAGATGAACACATTCCGCCGCACGACGCTACTGATCGTCACCCTCATTGCCTCCGCCGTCACCGCCGAGGCGCAGCTCCACCGTGGACTCTGGTTCTGGGGCAGCACCACGCTGCCGGGTGGCGATGCTAGCCCCTACGGGTCGATCGACGTGGTCGGCGACTCGGTCGCGGAGGACGAATCGATCAACTTCTTCAATACCCACGGCGTCAAACGCATCTATGGAAGCTACCAGAACCGCCCGGTCGCGCCGGCGGCGGAGAAGGCAAAGATCGCGGCTTGGAACACCAAGCTCGACGCGGCTGGGATCGAATCGCAGCTCCTGCTCGACGGCAACGCCGTCAACGACTCGGTCTGGATGGACGGGTTGCTAGTGAAAATCGACAACCGCCTGATCAACTTCAACAACTCGTTCGGCGCCGACGAGGCGTCGAAGTTCAAGGCGCTGCACCTCGACCTAGAACCGCAGGGGCTCGGGCTGTGGAGTGACCACCTCGACAAGCGCCTGCTGCTCGGCCACCTGCTCCAGGCCTATGTGGATATCCGCGACCACCTCGACGCCGCCGGGTTCACCACCATGCCGATCTACGCTGACATCCCGTTCTTCTATGACAAGATGTGGGACGGCAGCGAGGGTGTTGGCTGGGCCAGCACCACCGATCGCGACGACTGGTACACCGACGTCGCAGCCGTCATCGACGGCATCTCCATCATGACCTTCTCGAAAGACAACTTCGCCTCGATCGACACGGCCACCGCCTACGAACGCTCTGGTTCAATGTTAGGTATCGCCCGCGTCGCCATCCAACCGAAGATCGGCCCGGGGGAACTCTGGTCGAACGTCCTCGTATACAACGGCGTGATGAACCAGCTGGAGCTCAACTACGGATCGGGTGGCGCGACCGACATCGAGAACTACGGATTCTGGCGCGACGCGCTGACTATTACTGCGGTCATCGGGGTTGAAGTCACCGATGCCGGTATCATTTGGGGAACCGTGGG
>JBLHKE010000667.1:0-4463 GCA_047619485.1 Verrucomicrobiales bacterium
TGCGCATCTTTGTATGACTTATTTCCTGACAACCCCTAGGTATGTGGAATCTGTTGTAACTGAACCGGAAGATGTTTTTGACGAGCGTGTAGTTGTAACAATGATCGACTACATGTTCCCCCGCAATATTCGTCGCCCGTGCCCAGCGCATCGTTTAATCCTCCAGCTTCGTATTCCATTCAGCAAATTTACCGGCCAGTGTGGTGTAACCCTAACCCTAACCCTAACCCTAACCGTTACCGTTACCGTTACCGTTACCGTTACCGTTCAAACGCCGTTCGGTGTATTTGAGCGCATCGCGGGCCAACTCTAGTCTGCCCTCTTTCTTGAGGCGCTTTAGGAAGGGCTCGGTGATGCCGCAGTAGGCGACCAGCCCGGCAGCTTTGAAGCGATTTCCCGCCCTTATCGGTCGTGGCTCATCGACGGGATCCGGAAGCTTGCGCGGCAGAATTTTACTCGAGACTTGGTAGTGTGGCCACGCCAGCGGAGGTGTCTGGTCGTAGACGAGCGCGATTGCCAAGGCGAGTTTGGTGTATTCGAGGAATGATTCACCCGCGCTGCGGAAGCAGCGGGTCATGATATCGAAAACTTTAGGCTGATTGCCCGACGCGAGGAAAATCGAGCATGCTCCCTGTAAGCTTGGAAATCGACCCGCAAGAAGCGGTTTCATCATTGACGATGAAATGGTTACCTACCCTTGGGTGCCGTTTGAATGCTCAGGTGGCGCGGTTCGGCGAGACGCGTGGATTAGGGTTCGCGGCTTCTATCAGGAGGCTTCCCAAGGCTTTGGTTCGATTTGAACGGAGCCTGCCGCGACTGTGTAGTGGCAATCCCAATCCTATCGCGGCATGGCGAAGAAAACGCCGCGGTAGGCAGGTAGGACTTTCCTCGGCTCGTAGTGCCATGACTTGATTGCGTCGGCACCCTTACGCTTCGGCACGCTGAAGACGGTGATCTCTAGTTTCTGTGGGATGTCGTCGTCATCGGGGTTGTCGTCGTCGCGGCGTGCGATCGGCTTTGCCCGGACGGTGACCTCGTTGGGGGTCTGTTTGAGGCCGCCGATGATGAGCTCGCTGGTGGCTGTGTCGGCGACGTGGTGCTTGGAGACGCCGTTGATGATGATCTCGGTGTCGTAGCCGAACGAGGTCACTTGAATCTGTGCGACGTAGTCCGGGGCCGGGCAGTGCAGCGGGATCGGCGGGACGAAGCCGGGTGGCACGAAGTTGCCGATGTCGAGAAAGGCGTAGTCCTTGTTCTCGACCTGCGCCTTGATGTCGGCGGCGCCTTTGAGATTGAGCAGGCTGAGGGTGTTGAATTTCCAACCTTTCGCCTCGCGGATAAACTTTAAGATCAGCAGGCTCTTCGGGATCTCGGCGCCTTCGGGGATTTCGATGCCGAGGTCGATCTGGTCGTAGTAGACGAGCTGGCTAGTGGGTCCGACGGCGCGTGCCTGGATCGGCTTCATGCCGTCGATGGAGGCGGGTTTCACTGGGACGGTGAATAGCACGTCGGGAAACTTGAGCTTCTGCGAGACGATGTTGTTGCGCGTGATCGCTTTGCGGTAGGCGGCGGTCTGTTCCTGCCAGGCCTCGAAATCGCCTTCGATCATCGAGTCGCGCCACGCGCTGTAGGTCTTGACGAGCGCAGCCTCGAGAGATCGCTCGGTCTTCTCAGGGGCCGCGTTCGCGGGGGGCAGCGATGCTAGGACGAGGCCTAGAATAAGGAGCTTGGGGTGGGTCATCGCGTAAAGCCTCGCCGAAACCTTGCGCTTTGGCACGCCGAAAATCCGTCAAAATAAGGCGAAATCACTTCCGGAATCGAATTGCGCGACAGCGGAGGTGGGTGGTTAGTTGATCACGTAGAACACATTGCAGCGACATGAGGAAACCATCGACCAAGCTGCCCATCCACGATCGACAGCGCGAATTACTAGCAGGGGCGACCGAGCATCGCTACAAGGACCTCGGCGGTGGGGAAGGCCTGCAGCTGCATGTCTACGCTCCGCAGACTGGAGCCGAGCAGCCTTGCCCTGCGATCGTGTTTTTTTACGGAGGTGGGTTCTGGGAGCGGGGCGAGCTGTCGCAATTTGCGCCGCAGTGTTTGCAGCTAGCTGAGCGCGGCATGGTTGCGATCCTCGCCGACTACCGTCTTGGGAAGAACCGTGGGGTCAGCCCGCTGGACGGCGTGGAAGATGCGCTCGATGCCGTCGGCTGGATCGCCGCCAATGCGGAGCGGCTCGGAATCGATGCGGGGAAAATTGTGGTGGGTGGAGCCTCGTCTGGGGCGCATGTCACCCTCGCGGCGACCATGCCCGAGGATGGCATCGAGCCCGCTGCGCTGGTGTTGTTCAGCCCGATCGTGAATGCGGTGCGAGAGAGTGTCATCGATTTGTTCGGTGACAAGAAGACTGCGAAGAGCGTCTCGCCATTGCATCTGATCCGCAAAGGGTTACCACCGATGATCATCTTCCATGGCGCGGAAGATCGGGTGCAGCCAGTCGGTGATGTCGAGACCTTCGCCCGCAAGGTGTTGAGGAAGAAAAATCACTGCGAGATGAACCTCTTCATGGGCGAGCGCTCGTCGTATTTCAACTTCAACGTCAACGCTGAGATGTATGAGTCGACGCTCAATGCGGTGGATGACTTCCTTGTCCGCCAGGGCATCCTCGCTAGCGGGGCAGGCGGTGGGGCAACCACGCGTCTGGATTCTAGGTGAGGGCAGTTGCAATGCGCCTGCGAGGCGCTTTGTTTTTGCTGACTCCGATGAAAGATCTTCGACCCATCACCGCGCTGATCGCGTTCTCTGCCTACCTGATGCAAGGCGGGCTGGGCGCTCCATCCGATGCGCTGGAGAAGGAGTTTTCAACGAAGATCAAACCACTGCTGACGACTTATTGCTTGGGTTGTCACGGAGGCGAGAAGGCGAAGGGCGGGATCAACATCGAGGACTATGAGACGCTGTCTGCTGTCCGGAGGAATCCAAAATTTTGGAAGAACGTCGTGCATCAGATCACCGACGGCGAGATGCCACCCGAAGATGAAAAACAGCCCTCGGCCGCGGAGAGTGCGGTGCTGGTCAGCTGGCTGGAGGCGCATGCGACCAAGATCGACCTGGCATCGATCCCACGCGATCCGGGTCGGGTGACGATCCGGCGACTGAATCGCGCTGAGTACAACAATACGATGCGCGATCTCTTCGGGATCAAGTTCCAACCGGGGAAGAGCTTTCCTGCAGATGGTGCGGGTGGCGCAGGTTTCGATAACAACGCCGACACGTTGTTCCTCCCACCGATCCTGATGGAGAAGTACCTCGACGCGGCTAGCGAGGTGCTCGATGAGGTGTTCGCCGACGAGGGGCTGCTCCAGCGGGTGATCGACGTCCGACCAGGTGACAAGTTGAACGAGCAGGCCGCGGCGAGAAAGATCCTGACGAGTTATACCTACTACGCTTTCCGGCGCTTCGTGACACAGGAGGAGGTCGGGCGCTTCATGACGCTCTTCGACAAAGCGGATGCGCGGGGGGATTCATTTGATGACGGGGTGAAATTGGCACTGAAGGCGGTGCTGGTCTCGCCGCGATTCCTGTTCAGGCAGGAGAAGGATCGATCTGGTTCCAAACCATACCGGATCGACGACTTCGAGCTAGCCACGCGCCTGTCATACTTTCTCTGGGCTTCGATGCCGGACCGCGCGCTGCTGCAGTTGGCCTCGAAAGATCAGCTGCACAAACCGGAGGTGTTGCGGTCGCAGGTCGACCGGATGTTGAAAGATCCGAAGTCGGAGGCGCTGGCGGACCGTTTCGCTGGACAGTGGCTCGGTTTTAACAAAATGCGCGAAGAGGTGCAGCCGGACAAATCGCGTTTCCCTGAGTTCGATTTTCCGTTGCGGATAGCGATGTATCGCGAGCCGCTTGAGTTCTTCTCGGCGATGGTGGGCGAGAACCTTAGCGTGCTGGAACTGCTCGACAGCAAGACGACCTTCGTCAACGCGCGCCTCGCAAAACACTACGGACTGCCGCCGGTTGCTGGCACCCAGATGCGCCGTGTAGGCATCCCGCCGACGCGTGGAGGCGTGCTCGGGATGGGCGCGATCCTCGCCTCGACGTCGTTGCCGCTGCGCACCAGCCCAGTGTTGCGCGGGCGCTACGTTTTGGACGAACTGCTTGGGACGCCGCCACCACCACCGCCGCCCGATGCCGGACAATTGCCTGCTGATGATCGCCAGCCGGATGGTTTGAGCTTCCGCAAGCGCCTCGAGATCCATCGCCAGCGCGCGGAGTGCAGCGGTTGCCACAGCCGCATGGACCCGATCGGTTTTGGGCTGGAGAATTTTGACCCGATCGGGCGCTACCGGACGAGCAACTTGGGGCAGCCGATCGATTCGAGCGGCAAGTTACCAAGTGGGGAGAAATTCAAGGGGGCGACCGAATTGCGTGCGATCCTACTGAAGGAGCGCGAGCAATTT
>JBLHKE010000668.1:0-4461 GCA_047619485.1 Verrucomicrobiales bacterium
CAGCTAATCTGTCAGGAATTTTTGGGGGTCGATTTCGAATTTTGGAGACAGGCTGGATACTGCCGACGCGTGTTCTTCGTGATTGTGCTCCGGCTGGGGCGTCAGGTCAAAATACTCGACCGAACCTAAAAACACTGCTATTTCAGCACCAGACGACGGCTCCAGCCCCATCTCAGGCGACCAGACCCTCGCACGATGCGGCGAACGCGTGGGGCTTGCACGACATGCATGGCAACGTGCAGGAGTGGTGCCAAGACGCCATAAGTGAAGGCGCCGTCGGTGTCGACGAGCCAGACGAGGTTACCGATCCCCCTAAACACAAAAGGTTCATAGCGGGTGTTTCGCGGCGCAGCGCCTGCCTCCTGCCGGAGAACGCCAACTCCAACATCGGCTTCCACCCCGCAGTCGTCCCCTCCTAACCGTCAGCCGATGTGCGGTAGCGAGTGGCAATGGCTGCGGTCGCCAAGAAGCGATCGGAGGTCGACGACGCCACGGGGATCTCCGCGGCCAGCGCGACGACTGCATCATCATCTACCTCTGACCGCAAAGAAGTGGAGCGCGAAAATATGAGAGAAGGCGAAGATGCCTTGGAACCAAGCCTTCTCCCACAGCAGCAAATCAGGTAATCGCGCTGGATGTCCCAAGCGCTCCAGTTCCCCATCCTTATCACAGCGGGAAGGTTGAACCGCCAGCAGAAGGACGCGATCGATTAATTGAACCATACTCGGCCCGTCAATCCCCCTCGGCGACCACCACCAACTTCCCGCGCATCACGCGCCAGTGACCCGGGTAAGTGCAGACGAATGGATACTCCCCCGGTTCTGCCGGCGCCATGAATTTGAGCCGGTCGCGCCCCTTCGGCTGGAGCAATTCCGTCGACCACAAAACTTTCTTCAAAGCTGGGACATAGCCTTTTTCGCGAGCCTTGACGTCCGCGGCCATCAGATCCGCAGCCGCTCCTATTTCCTCGATGGCTCCCGGCTTCACCACGACAAGGTTGTGCGGTATGAGGTCGTTGTTTTCGAAAATTAGATGCACCGCCGTTCCGGCGGAGACAACCAGACGCGTGTGATCGTAGCGGAGTTGCCCCGGCACCGTTTTGATGAGAAAAGTCGTCGCGCCCAAGCCGTCCAATGCCTTGTCCAAATCCGTAGCGGCAGAGTCGGGCAGCATCGCCGCGAGGTCGCGGGCGAGGGCGAAGCTCTCGAGGAACTCGCGGGATTCACGCGCCGTGGCCGATGCGGAATGAAGATAGGCGATCACTTTGATGGCGAGGGATCCAATCCGATCAGCAGGCCACGCCGCCCGGTTCGCTGCGCGCACAGCGGCCGATGCCGCCGCACGATTCCCGCCTCTTTCGATCTGATCAAAAAGCGCCGCAACCGTCGTCGATTGATCCTCTACCGACTTGTCGAGGAAATGCACCGTCTGGTCTAGGGCGTATTCCAATCCCGGATCCATCGCGTGCTGCTTCACTTCGAGTGCGACCGCCCGCGCCTGTGGCGAACGACTATCCCCAATCGCCAACACCGCGTGCAGGCGCACCCGTGCATCCTCATCGTTGACCCGAGCGCGGATCAGTTCGACCGATTCCTCGATCCGATGCTGCCAGGAGCGCAGAACCTGCGTCCCGGCGAGACGCGCTTCGGCTTGCTCCGCCCCGAGAACGCGGAGTAACAGTTCACTCGTGACCACACCTTGACCTTGGTAAACCCAGAGTGCTTCGACGAGATGGTGCTCGTAGTCCACATCGGTGGCATCGAGATCACTGGACCACTTCTCCAAAGCAGAGATAACAAGCTCCTTCTCCCGACCACGGAGCTCGGCACGCACTAGATCTCTGGTGTAATTCTCGTAGTCCTTCAGCAGCTCTAACAACTCCAGAATCGCCCGCCCCTCGATCACAGGAGCCGCGAGTTGCCCCGCACCCTTACGAGAAATTCTCCAGATGCGCCCGTGCCCGCGATCGCGGCCGGGGTGACGTTTTGAAAAGTTCATGTTCTCGAAAATATGCGTGTAGAAATCGGCGATGTAGAGCGCGCCATCCGGCCCCCACGCCATCGCGACCGGGCGGAAGTTCTTGTCCGTGCACGTCGCCAGGGGGTCATGCCGCTCCGCCTCGTAGACCGAACCCTTCGTCTTGAGATCATACCAGTGCGTGCCAACGTCACCCTCGCAGTGATTTACGACGAATCGACCTTGCACCTCTTGCGGGAAGTGACGGTTGCGGACGAACTCGCATCCGGCGGCGATGGCGCCGCCCGGAGCGAACGATAAGTGGTTAGTACGAGTCTTCTGCTTCGGGTAGATGAACGGTGTCGAGATCACGTCCATCGGGTAATACTGCCCGGCCGAGGCATCGAGCAAGATCCCACGCCCCCAGTGATCGAAGACTTTGCCGTAGGGATTCCAGAACGAGTGAGACACCGGGATCTCCAGCCGATGCTCGCTTGGAGTGTAGCGAAAGACGGCAGCATCACGGACCCGCCGTGGCCCGTACGGCGTTTCGGTCTGCGTGTGATAAAAAATTCCCTGGGAAAAATACAGCGAGCCGCCAGGGCTCCAGCGGAAGTTGTTCATCGCGTGCTCGGCATCCTCAGCACCAAACCCGTGCAACACGGTCTGCACCCAATCCGCCTTGCCATCGCCACTGGTGTCCTTTGCAAGAATCAGGTTCGGCACCTGCGCCACGAAAGCGCCACCGCCATCGGCGAGCGCGAAACCGTGGATCAGCTTCATCTTGTCGAGGAACACCACGTGCTCGTCGGCGACACCATCGCGATCCTTGTCCTCGAGGATCACGAGCGAGTCCATCGGTTGCTTCCCCGGCAACGAATGCGGCCAGGTCGGCGAGTTCCCGACCCACAAACGCCCCTTCGCATCGAAACGGATCGCAAACGGATTCGCGATCGGGAAACGCTGCTCCGAGGCGAAAAGTTTGATCTCATAGCCGTCAGCGACCTTAAACATGGCGAGCTGTTCCTGCGGCGTGCGCAGGTGCTTGTCGGATGGCCCATCGCTCTCGATCTCCCACTGCGCCTCATCCACATTCGCCACACCAGGAATTTCACGGCTGCCCGGAGTAGGAAACCACACCGGCTTACCTCCGACCGGCTCTGCTCCCCAGATTTCGGACAATTTCGGTTTCTCCATGGACCACAGCTCGCGCTCAGATGCCTCGATCAAGAGCTTGCGCTGCTCGCGCTCATCCGCCAGATGCATCGATCCGCGTGTCATATTGCGGCCACCGTGAATGTAGGAAGCATTGGGCGGATGCCACCACGCAAAGTAGTGATGGTTCTTCTCGTAGACCGCGCGCCGGAATTTTTCATCGCTGGGCTTCACCAATGGGAGGATAAGATCATCGCTCCACAATCCAAGTCCACGCGCCATCAACTGACTCACCGACCAATCGCCATACTCGGTCAAGTGGATACCGTTGATGGTGATTTTCTTATCCGGAAAATTCGCATCCAGCTCGAGCACCGGAGCAAAAAGGTCAAGAAAACGTGCTCCGTGTTCCCTTGCCACCGCCTCGGAGGCCTCGGAGTAAAGCCGGATCCGATGGTTCTCCTCAGCGCCGTCTGGCGATCCATCGCCGAGATCCTCAAACGGGATCGGCGAAACCAACACAATGCGCGGCGCGGATTCTCCATTGAACTTTCGTCTCTGCAACTCATTCAGGAAGTTCCCCAACTCGGCCTTGTAGTGATCGACTCCTGCCGTCCCCTGAAACGATTCGTTGAGACCGAAACAGAGGAACAGGAGATCGGCGCGATGTTCCTCCAGTTCGGCGAACAATTCGGGGAAACCTAGCGGGCGGATGCGCTTGTCCACCTCATCGGCCGACCACCCCATGTTGCGCACGCGCAACTGGTGATCCGGAAAACGACTGTGTAGGAACGTTTCGAAATACCCGAACAACTGCATCCGCTCAGCGAAGGTGTTGCCGAGAATGACAATGCTGTCACCCTTCTCGACGTGCAGCGGTTCGGCGCGCAGCCAGCCCCCAAACAAGATCAGAAACAGAATCGGGAGACGTGATAGGCAGCGCATGACAGGCCAATCTAATCCATGAACGCCACGCGCCGGAAGCACTATCTTCCCGGCTCCAAGTTCGCCCATTTCATCACAGTGAGCCGCCCGGCATGTTCCTCTGCACGCCTCTCATTCCTCGGCGTCGGTCGCCGCTGCAGCTGTCGCAGATGCTCAAAGAGCAGCGATCCGATCTGGCGTTTTAGCTCGCGCACCGACCAACCACTCTTCACACACTCGATCTCATAAAATACGCGCTGAAGTAAATGATCAATGCGAAGGAGTTCGACCAGTGGAAGAAGGAGAGTTTTGGATGATGAATTGAGAATCGGAAAGGCGGACAAGAATTCACCATTCCAAATTCCAACGATGCAGGCTTCGAGAGATTTCTCTGAAGTATCGGAACTCATGGGCACCTCCGGAAAC
>JBLHKE010000669.1:0-4454 GCA_047619485.1 Verrucomicrobiales bacterium
TTAGATCACGGTGGATTACCCCCTTCTGATGGGCGTGCGCCACGGCCTCAGTCACTTTTTGAAAAAGTGTTAGTCTCTCCGCGATCGACAGCCCCTGCACGCGGCAGTGATCGGTAATCGGCACGCCATCGACTAGTTCCATGACGAAGTAGGGACGCCCATCTGGTGCCTCCCCGGCGTCGAGGATGCGCGCGATATTCGGGTGATCCATCAGCGCAAGCGCCTGGCGCTCCGCCTCAAAGCGCGCCAACACCTGGCCCGAAGCCATGCCCGGCTTGAGGATTTTGACCGCCACCTCACGCTGCAGCGGCTCCAGCTGCTGCGCACGATAAACCGTGCCAAAGCCACCTTCCCCGAGGACTTCACCGAGCCAGTATCGGTCACCTAGATCCGGTGTTTCTCTGTCGCCATCAACAATTAGTGAAATACCGATTCCGGTCGCGAGCAGACACGCCGGACACATCCCACGCGGGGCGTCGTCGGCGAGTTGGATGGAGCATTGTTGGCAAACAGACATCAGGGAGTTCTGCACGTTCGGCGGCCAGAGATTACTGGAAAGCGCCCATCAACGCACGCAATTCCTCCTCGACCGCCCCGTCATGCTGATCCTCGATGGTGGCCGCCACCTGACGATGCAACAGATCGCGGTAGCGCTTGCGCATACGGTGCACCGCCACCTTGACGGCCCCTTCGCTCATATTCAGGTGCTGCGCAGATTCACCGTAACTCTCAACGCCCCCAGCTGCCGTGATGAATGGCGACAAGCGATCGAATTGCGCCGCCTTGCCTGCCTTGGAAAATTCTCTCTCCAATTCGGACAGGACGTGATCCAACAGCGTCGTGGCCCAGCGCCGATCAAACAGCTTCTCTGGGTCTTCGAGGCCTGCCGGTTCGAGCTTGTAGCGCGACTCGGCGTCGTGCGCATCGATCGAGATCGGAACCTGACCTCCGCCGCGCTTTTCCGCTTGTTCGTATCGGCGCACATTGCTGAGGAAATTCTGCATCGCCCGCAGCAGGTAGGAGCGCAATTTTCCCTTGTGACGATCCGCTTGCTCCAGATCCTTGCGCACCAAGAGATGGTGGAAGAAGGCTTGGGTCTGATCTTGCGCATCCTGCTCACCGAACCCCCGCCGCCGCGCATAGGCGTAGAGCGGGTACCAATACATTTCGCACAGATCTGCCAGCGCCTCGCCAGCCAAGGTATCGCCGCCGGCCACGTGCCCGAGCATCGTCCAGGGCGTTGCGGGGAAAGCAAAGGGTGAATCGGTGGTCAACGAATCAGGTTGCGTCACTTTTGTCGGAAGAGGAAATGGATCATAGATCCGGTATTGGCAAGATTTGGAGCAACTTGTAAAAAGGCTCTCCTGCACCTAAGGCGACATCACCTTAGCGTCAATCTCTCGACAGCCTAAGCGAGTACGAATAGTGGCAAGGTGAAAGATGCGAAAGTGGCAAGCGCCCCCCGAAATTTGCTGCGGCTGGCCTGTTGAGCCTTCCCACCTTGCCATGGGAAGCTCGTCCAAACTCTGGCGAGTTGAGCTACTGAGGAGTCTCTATTCTAACTCGGTGCCCAGTCGGAAAAACTGCCGCGTCTACGCTTTGATCAGGGGCACTTCCCCGCGGTCGTCGTTGAGCATGGGCGTGACCCCTACCTCCACCCAAGCGTCGCTGGCACCAAGATCGGATAAACTCTCCATGACCTGCTGATCCGCTGGTTCTGGCCAGCTGAGGCACACTAGCCCACCGGGTAGCGGTTCGATCTCGAGCTGCAATTCGAAGGCGATCGCCCAGGTCGAAAAACCACCTGCGGAAGAAGGGCTGACGGTCATGGATTGTCGGTAGACTATCCTGCCGACGGGATTCCAACCGCCATCATTGTTGCCTACCAGAGTGGCTCTAAATCCCGGCGCCTCACCAGTTCCCACAGGCTCCTCGAGCGGGAAACGTATATCCACCGAAGGCAGTGGCGTTGCCCCCCCTTCAAGACATCTTCAAACTCCAAAAATTATCCCGCCCCCCACGCCGTAATTTGCACGATCTCGAGCAACATCCGCGCAGCCCCAAACGCAAACCGGGCGAGCCTCCTCTTACAAAAAAGAAAGTTGGCTTCCTGCTTATTAGACAGTCGGGGAGCCGCTCTCTGTCAGTCCGCCACCGGAACTGATCTCATGATGTGCGATCACCTCGAAATAGGCGACGGGGAATCGCAGGGATCTAAGTTCTGGATGGCGGCCTGTAGAGGGAGAGTGAAGCGACTCAACAAAACCGCAAGACTACGTTCTGAATAGGACGCTCAGCGATCGCAAGCGCGGTTGTTTTGTTACATTACCCGATGATCCCATCAACGACCTCGCCGTACACGTCGGTCAGGCGGAAGTCGCGACCGGCGTGGCGGTAGGTCAACTGCTCGTGGTCTAGCCCTAACAGATGCAGAATCGTGGCGTGCAAATCATGCATGTGGACTTTTTCTAGCACCGCCTCATGACCGAACTCGTCCGTCGCACCATGGGCGTGCCCGGCTTTGGTGCCGCCACCTGCTAGCCAGACGGTGAACCCGCGCGGGTTATGGTCGCGGCCGTCGGTACCCTGGGAGAATGGCGTGCGACCGAACTCGCCGCCCCACCAGACGAGCGTGTCCTCGAGCAAGCCGCGCGCCTTGAGATCCTGGAGCAGACCGGCGACCGGCTTGTCGGTGGCGGCGGCGTGTTTGGCGTGCTGCTTGATATTCGAGTGCTGGTCCCAGCGTGGGGTCGCTCCGGTGTCGGCGTAGTTGATCTGCACGTAGCGCACACCAGCCTCAGCCAGCTTGCGGGCGGTCAGGCACTGGCGACCGAACTCGTCGGTGGTCTTGTCGCCGATCCCGTAGAGCTGTTGCACGGCAGCCGACTCGCCACGCATGTCCATCACATCAGGCACCTCGGCCTGCATGCGGAAGGCGAGTTCGTAAGAATCGATGGTCGCCTCCAGCGTAGCGTCGCCAGCGGATTGCTCGCGGTTAAGTGCCTGTAGAAAGTCAAACTGCCGGCGCTGCTCGGTGGCACCTAGATGTTTATTCGTGACATTCTTAAAACGCGCGTCCCTAGCTGACTGACCCGCGCGGCCGAGTGCGGTGCCCTGGAAGACGGGTGGCAAAAACGCGTTCGAGTAGTTGCGTGGCCCGCCCTTGGTCGGCGGCGGGCTGACGGTGACAAATCCTGGCAGGCTGTCATTCTCGGTGCCCAAGCCGTAGTTCACCCAAGCGCCCATTGACGGGCGGACGAGATTAGTCGCGCCGGTGTGCAGGAACAGCGAAGACGGACCGTGCGCGACGCCCTCGGTGTGCATGCTGTGGATAAAACACAGGTCATCGACGTGCCCGGCAATGTGCGGGAACAATTCAGAAACCCAGCGCCCCGACTGCCCGTGTTGACGGAATTTCCATGGCGATCCCAGCACCATGCGCTTCTCCATCTTGCGCGTGCGAGGCACGAAAAAATCGAGTTTCTCGCCATTGTGCCGTTCGAGTCGGGGCTTGTGGTCAAAGGTGTCCACCTGGCTCGGCCCGCCCTGCATCCAGATGAATATCACCCGCTTAGCGCGAGGTGGAGCCGGGGTAGTACGCGGCGCCAGCGGGTTGCCGTTCAGCATATCGGCGAGGGCAAGGCCGCCAAACCCGCAGGCGGATTGGCGTAGGAACTGGCGGCGGGATGATTGCATTCTTTGGAAAACATAGAGGATGCACAGCGGTTTGTCACGCCGTGGTGAACCTAGATTGGCGTGCATCACTGCGACTGACTCAACTAGGCGGGAATTAAAAGCATTCAATTGTCCAGGAAATAGGTGCTCTTATGGATGCCTTGATCCCAAAATTTAACTACTGGATTCGGAATAAGATCTAACTCGATATTTTACCACTGCATCGGAGCGAACACTCAGCAGCTTAGACTTGGACGACCAATATCGCCTCGGTCTTGCTACGCAGGTTCCTCGAACCACCCACCCGGAAACTCCACGCGCTCAAATACCGCCCGCACCTCCTCTAACTGTTCCTGCCAATCCTCCTGCGTGTAGCGGTCTGAGAGATGGAACAGGATCAGGCGCTGGGGATCGACACGCGCTGCGAGCTTGCCGACCTCTTCGGATGTCAGGTGGTGGTACTTTGCTGCCAACTCGGACTCGGTGTTGCGGTAGTTGTTTTCGCATACCAGTGTCTGGCAACCTTCTAACATTTGCACCAAACGATCTTCTCCCCCGCTTCCGACGAGGCTGAAGTCGGTCAGGTAGGCGATCGAATCACCCGGCGTCTTCGCAACTAGTTCCGCCCGCAGGTCACCGGCGCGGCGTTGCTCGCCATGCACGTCGATGATTTGCTCATCGCTTACATTCACCTCATCTTTTACCGCCTGGAGCCACGTGCCGGGACGCAGGTCGAGTTGTTTCAGGCGCTCGGGCGCGACGTTGCTACGCTCGTCTTC
>JBLHKE010000670.1:0-4452 GCA_047619485.1 Verrucomicrobiales bacterium
CCCCACCACCGCCATGCCTCACGACATGTTGGAAACCAACATCCTCCGGCCGCGACGGCAGGTTGTCGCCGAGGTGCCACTTGCCGAACATCGAGGTGGTGTAACCGGCGTCGGCGAAAATTCTCCCGATCGTCGCCTCGTCCCGGCGCAGGATCGAACGTCCCATGATCGTGTGCCATACCCCTGTCGCATTCGCGTAACGCCCGGTCATCAAGGCCGCACGGGTCGGTGCGCAGGTCGGGCTGACGTGGAAATTCGTCAACCTCGTGCTCTCCGAGTGCAACTTATCGAGGTTCGGTGTCTTGATGATCTCATTCCCATGACAGCCGAGATCCCCGTAGCCCTGGTCATCGGTAATCACCACCACCACATTCGGTCGGACGGCTTTTTCATCATCGGCCGACTCACTGGTCGCGGTAGAAATAATAAGGACTACACAGAGGAGGAAATAGTGTTTAATCATCAAAAATGTGATTGAAATGCCACGGGTGGAATCGCCCGTCAGGATCGAGTGCTTAGGGTAGCAAGGTGGCGCCGTTTTGGAAAATACTTTTCCGAGAGGGCTAGAATAAATCGGATCTTCTCCTCGGGGCTGAGCATCTTTTCCAGCTGCTGCCGCGCCGCGCCAATCGGAGTGCGTCGTGCCGACTGCGCCGCGACGTTCAGCATCGTCGACTGCTGCACCGCCAGTTCGCCAATATTCTGAGCAGTCGCCTGCGCACCGGCCAGATCACCGTAGTCCGCCTGGGTCTCAGCAATCGCCTGGAACGCGGTGACCATCGATTTTTGATCGACGATCTCAGAGACGGTGGCGATCGCTTCGGAAACCTGCCGAGCCTCTGCCTGCGCGACCGCGATCTGGGTCAGCTGCCGCGCTTGGATGCGCACGCTCGGGATCTGGAATGCCGTCCACTTCGCCTCACGCAAATCCTCGCGCGCGCCCGTCCGATCCCCCATCGAGATCCGCTTGCGCGCCAATACCGTGAGCGCTAGGGAGCGCTGCGCTGGCGGTTCAATCCAGCCAACCGTCTTCACCGCCTCCGGCAGCGCACCGGCCTTTACCTGCGCCTTCGCCACTTCTGTCAGCGCCGCCGCCTTAATCTGCGGATCAGGGATCATCGCAGCCGTCGAACGCGCCCCGACATCATCCGCCAGCCCCGCCTGCGCCTTGGCTATCTTCACCATCGTATTCCCCTGATCTCGCTCGTCAAAAATCATTCGCGCGGTCGTCTTCGCCCCGACGGTATCACCGGTCTCGGCTTGCTTACTCGCGATCCCCCCTAGCGTCGCCTCCTTCACCTTCGTATCCAGAATGAGCTCCGCCGTACGCCGCGCCCCAGCACCATCTTTGAGCCGCGCCTGTTCGAGCGAGATCCGGTTCATCACCTCGAGGCGCATCCGCTCGTCAGTTACCAGTCCGAGCAAGCGCTTCGCCCCACGTATATCACCTCGCCGTGCGCGCGCCACAGCGATCTCTACCAGAGCGTCCGATTTCTGCCAAGGATCCGAAATCAGGCGGGTCGTCGACTCCGCCTGCGACTCTGCCTTGCGCTTCACCAGCGCGAACACCACGCGGTTGAGCGCACGCGATTGGCCGTCAACATCCCCCAGCTCGCGCGCGGTCGTCTGTGCCCCACGCACATCCATCTGGCTCGCCTGTTCGGATGCGATCGCAATCAGTGCGTCCTCGCGATGACGACCCGGCGGCATCTCGCGAGCGGTCAATTTCGCATCACCAATCTGACCGAGCGCCGCCTGCGCGCGCGTCACCCCGACCATCGCCCTGCCTCGCAGACCGATCTCCGGGATCGCCTCGCCAGTCGCCTTCGCAGCGTTGATCGCACCCAGTTGCGTCTGCCCTTTAGAAATCGCCATCAGGCTCTTCGACTGCGCCACCCGTGAGTCTTCCGCAAACGCCTCATTCATCGCCAAGTCAAAACTCCGCCGTTGCCCGTCAAAATCTTCGGCAAACGCCTGGTAAGAACCGATCTCGACGAGGTAGTCCACCGCATCGTCCGTGTCAGGCGCAATCAGCGACGCCTCGCCCAACAATTCGCGCACCATTTCCTCGCGCCAATCTTCCGCCGGCTCTACCCGCAGCACCGGTCTCCCCACCTTGCCGGCCGAGCTGGTCTTCACCACGGTCTTCTTCGTGCCGCGCGAACTCACCCGCGCCGTGTGTTTTACTAGGCGCGTGTCTGGTTCGATCTCCCCCGCCTTCTCTGCGGCAGCCAACTGGGCACGAGCCTTCGCCTTGACCATTAAGTCGGCCTCGCCACGACCACCGGCCAACACCGCACTCATCAGGTTGGCGCGACGCCCCTCCTCCTCCGTCCGCACGTAGCGCCCGATCGAGAAGAACAGCAGCACGACCGCCAGGGCGATCGAGATCACCCCGCCCACGGCGGAAAATAGGTTCGGATGTTGCTTGTCGATCACGGTCAAGAACCGCCACTCGATCGAGAATCACAACGGTGATTTCCAACTACGCTCGCAGCGTCGATTTTGGCGGGCGGTCAGCTTACTCCATCAGGGCGAAAATCGCAACTTGTCGATCCTCTCGCAGCGCCTGATTTGGTTGCAAAGTGATTGGCAGCAGGCCATGGTCGAGCAACCAAGAAAACTATCATGTTTGAACTCTACAAAAGCGAAAAATCAGAAGACGACTCCTTCCGTATCAAAGCAGCCAACGGCGAGATCATCCTATCCAGCCAGGGCTACAACGACAATGCGGACGGCATTGGACCGGTCAAGAGAACCGCCCCCGGCGACGACACCCAAAAGGCCTAACCAAATGCGCTTCCTCCTCGCGGCGATCGCTGCCCTCTACTTCACCGCCTGCTCGAAGCCGGACCCCAACCAGCTCACGGTCGGGATGGAGCTCGAATACCCGCCGTTCGAGACCGTCGATAACCAAGGCAATCCCACTGGCGTCAGCGTCGATCTGGCGAAGGCACTCGGCGAGCACCTCGGGCGCAAGGTGGTCATCCGCGATTTCAAATTCAAGGGCCTGCCAGCCGCCCTCTCCTCCGGGAAGATTGACTTGGTCATCTCCTCCATGACCGCCACCGAAGAACGCGCCAAGGCGATCGACTTCTCAGACCCGTACGCACAGATAGGTCTCGCACTTCTGGTGCAGAAAGGCTCGACTCTAACAGACACTCAATCACTCAATCACCCCGACATCACCATCGCCGTCAAAGCGGGCACCACAGGTGAGATTTTCGCGGACAGCCAACTCCCCGCCGCGAGGCTCCTGCGACTGGAACAGGCAGGCACTTGCGCCCTCGAAGTGGCACAGGGCAAAGCCGACGCCTTCATCTACGATCAGAGCAGCATCCTCGAGTTCGCCGAGCGGCACCCTGATACCACCCAGCCGCTCCCAGCCCCACTCCAAGCCGAGAACTGGGCGATCGGGATCCGCAAGGGCAACGATGAACTACGCAACCAGGTGAATGAGTTCCTAAAGAATTACCGCGCCGAAGGCGGCTTCGACCGCCTCGCCGACAAGCACCTGAAGAAGCAGAAGGAACGCTTCAAAGAAGCCGGCGTCCCCTTCATTTTCTAAAAATAGCCAGCCATCCCGCCTAAATTCAAACTTCAACTTCAACTCCCCAAAGCATCCCGCCTAATTCCAACAACCCCTTCCCAGCCCAAAGCAACTCTCCTCCTCCACCCCATTGAAATCCAACCGCAGCGCCAACCTAATCTCAGCTGCGGTCATCGTCGCCCTCCTCAGCGCGCTCTCCTACCTCCTCTTCACTCGCCTCGTCCCGAACAGCAACTGGGGCGGTATCGCCGCGAACTCAACCCTCCTCACCCGCGGCTGGCTCGCCACCTTAGGCATCTCAACCGCGGCGCTCATCCTCAGCATCACCATCGCGGTCATCCTCGTCATCGGGCTGCGCGGCGGACTACGACCAATCGCCCTCACCTGCCGCTGCTACATCGAGATCGTCCGCGGCACACCGCTCCTCGTCCAACTGTTCATCGGCTTCTACGTCTTCGCCGACGCCCTCGGCCTACAGGACCGCTACATCGCCGGCACCATCCTCCTTGCGATGTTCGCCGCGGCCTACCTCGCCGAGATCTTCCGCGGCGGCATCGAGTCCATCGGACAGAGCCAGTTTCAGGCTGCCAACGCCGTCGGTTTCGACACTGCCCAGACCTATCGCTACGTCATCATCCCGCAAGCCATCCGCCGCGTCCTCCCCGCCACCGCCGGCCAGCTCGCCTCCCTCGTCAAAGACTCGTCGCTGCTGAGCGTGCTCGCGGTCAACGAATTCACCAAGGCGGCCGATACCATCAATTCGAAAACCTACGCCACCTTCGAAGCCTACATCCCGGTCGCCATCGGTTACCTCGCCCTGACCATCCCCATCTCACTGATCGCCGCCAGGCTAGAGAGGAGGTTCCGCTATGAGACTTGAGCTACTCGACCTCCACAAGACC
>JBLHKE010000671.1:0-4450 GCA_047619485.1 Verrucomicrobiales bacterium
CCGGTGAGTTGAACATCGCATTGCAATGCCACTTGCCGGAGATACAAGTCGCGTAGCCAGCCTTCTTGAGGAGTTTTGGGATGGTGATCGTATCGGCTTTGAGATGGACTTGCTCGCGCGCGTCGGGACGCTTGGTTTTCTCGTTTGCTGGCGGGATCCAATCGTAGACACCAGAGCGGTTCGGGCTGCGCCCGGTGAGCAAGCCGACGCGCGAGGGCGAGCAGACCGGGGCGGCGGAATAGCAAGCGGTGTAGCGGATGCCCCCGGCGGCCATCTTGTCGAGGTTCGGCGTCTTGATGTGCGGGTGCCCGTAGCAAGCGAGGTCGCCATAGCCGAGATCGTCGCAGAGGATGACGACAATGTTTGGGCGCGCAGTCGCGTTGGCGACTACGGCGAACAGGGTGAGGAAGAATAATGTATGGCGCATGGCTTGAAATCTATCACGCTGGATCGCAACGCGGAAGCTCAACTGCTTGTGGATAGACGAGGCGTTCGTCTGGATCTTACTTCGCCTCCATCTGCTGAAGACGCGCGTAGTTGTTTCCGACGACTACCCAGCTGGCACTCTCTCCACCCGGAAATAGACGCGCCCAGCACCGGCGAGCCCGGCAGGGGCCAGATCAAAAGTCGCGGTGGTCGAATCTCCAGCAGCGGCATCGACACTGTCGTCAAGATCAGCATCCCAGCCCTTCATATCGCGCGAATATTTCACGGCGTAGCTCGCACCTTCTTGTGAATCCCAAGTCAACGTGACCTGATCGTCGCCGGGCGAGTAGTCGAGCTGGGTGATTGCGAACGATCCGGCGGAATCACCGTAGATGACGATCTCATTGATCATATGCCACTGCTCGAGGTCGAAAAAATCCAGCTGGTAGAATCGGCCAGCGGGCAAGGACGAAACATCCACCGAGGCCTGGCGTAGCAAGGCGTTCGGGAAATCCCCGCTCCACAGCAGCGGGTTCACCGCGACTGCCGCACTGAAGGTCACGCCGTCGGGGCTCGACGAAATCGATAGCGACTCAGCGCCACTGAGGAAATCGTTCACCGACCACACATCGATCGCCGTCACTGCATGGGCACTACCGAGATCGAAGGTCACACGCGGCTGCGGTTCGCCGTTCTCATTATCGTTGCGGAAGCCGACGTTGGTGAAATCCTTCCAACCGCCGGTAGCGAGTTGACCGTCCGTCAACTTCTCGAGGAACTGGCCTTGAAAGTCCACGAGATCTGAAATCGAACCGTCCTGCCAACTGGTCGGCGCAGGCTGGGATTCCGCATTTGCGCCATAGGTGTAGGAGGAGACGGCGATCGAGTTGGGGAACGCATCCTCCACCGTCAGAGTGGTGTCGTCGGTGATGGCGGCGGCTGTTTCCAGGGCGTTCCCCGAAGCGTCAGCGACGGACGCGCCCGCTACGATCTCAAGTTGCAGCGTTCCCGGAGCCGTTGGCGTAACCCCGATGCTGAACACACCACGGTCGGTCTCGGCGATGGCGCCGATGCTGATCGCAGCACTGCCGGCGTTGCCCAAGTCGGCGGCTTCCAGCGTCGCTTCATCCATGTCCTCACTGAAGGTTACGGTGTAGATCAGGGTGGCGTTGGTGTTGACTGGCTCGCCGGCCCGGTCGTCAACGATGTCGCTGCTGGCCAGCGTCGGCGCCTCGGTGTCTGGCGGATCGACCGTGATGCTGGTGTCGTCGATGATCGCAGTGGCGGTGTCGAGTGGGTTGCCGCCGTCGTCGGTCATGCTGGCGCCGGCCGGAACCTGGAGTTGCACAGTCCCGGTAGAGGTCGGGGTGACTTCAACCGTGAATACTCCGAACCCGGTCTCGGTGATCGATCCGATGCTGATGGTCGCGCTACCGGCGTTGCCGAAGTCAGCGGCATCGACTGTCGACTCGTCCATGTCGTCGCTGAAGCTCACGGTGTAAATCATGCGGGAGTTTTGGAAAACTGGCCCACCAGCTTGGTCGTCAACAATGTCGCTGGCTGACAGTGTCGGCGGGGTCGTGTCGGGCCCGTCGGGATCCCCATCGAACTGAATCTCGTTGATCATCATCCACTGCGCGGGATCGAGGAAATCCAGCTGGTAGAACTGCCCGCCCGGAAGCGCTGAGACATCGACCGTCGCCTGCCGGAGATTGGTGTTCTCGAACCCGTCGCTCCACATGAGCGGATCGATCGTGAGCGGCGCGCTGAAGGCCACGCCGTCGGCGCTCGACGAGATCGAAACCGATTCATTGCTGGTGAGGAAGGCGCTCACAGACCAGACGTCGATCGTCATCACCTTGAAGGTCTCGCCGAGATCGAAGGTCACCCGCGGTTGTGGATTGCCATTGTCAGTATCGTTGCGGAAGCCGACGTTGGTGCCGTCGTTCCAGCTCCCCGTAGCGAGCTGGCCATCGGTCAACTTGACATCGCCGACATCAGAAATGGAGCCACCTTGGAAATCGGTCGGCTGGGGCTGGGATTCAGCGTCCTCTCCATAGGTGTAGGACGACACGGTGATCGGGGCCGCGGTCGCCGTGAATGTGAGCCCTGCCATCGCAAGGGAAGCGAGCGGAAAAATTAGTTTGGCGTGCATTTTCATAGTCGTAGTTTTTCAGTCCATGCTCACCCCGGCACGCACGAAGAGACGTGTGTGCGATTGGCTAGCGGTGGCGGTGACGGTGGTGGTGGTGCCTGCGGTGACCGGGGCAAAGGTGACGATTGGCCCGCCACCGGGACCGCTGCCGCTTGGGTACCAATCGGCGAGATCGGGCGACCACTCGTAGAAACCGCTCAAGTCGCTCGGCGGTGAGGCATTTTGCGGGTGGGTGAAGTAGGTGGTGGTTCCGTCAGTTGAGAAAGCGGCGAGCCCCTCGTTGGGCAGACCTGGATGGGTGCCGAACCAAGCCTCCAGACCATTGGCTAGGCCGTCGAGGTCTGGATCGAGAGTAAATCCCTGATCCGCCGGATCGAGACCGAAACCGGGTTCGCTGATCCATGCGTTAAAGCCGTTGGTGGGCGCGGCGATGAGGCGCACCTGGTCGAAGTCGAGCACCGTGCCGGCGCCACCTTGTTTGACGACGCGGATTGCCAGCGGTTGGTTGGCGGCAACGGTTCCGCCGGTGGTCCACGAGACACTGGCATCGGTGAACGTTCCCGAGGCGTCGCCGCC
Organism: Verrucomicrobiales bacterium; assembly: GCA_047619485.1. Classification (GTDB taxonomy): domain Bacteria; phylum Verrucomicrobiota; class Verrucomicrobiia; order Verrucomicrobiales; family DEV007; genus JBLHKE01. Next base: position 3,158 of record JBLHKE010000671.1, read on the forward strand.
GCGCAGGGCGTCGATAGCGGCTTTGTCGAAACTAGCATTGGCCACCACAGCGCCGTTGGCGGTGATCTCGAGCCGCGCCGTTCCAAACGACGCCGGGTTGTCTCGCACGCCGATGGCGACAGTCAGCGTGTAGCTCGTGTTAGGTTTCGCGAGTGCCCTGGTGCTGTGCAGGAAGTAGTTGTCCGCCGTGCCGCCGTCGAGAAGCGCGATGTGCTTACCGTCCATGTTGGCCAACACGCCGCCGTTCACTGAATCGATTGCTCCGGCGTAGGTTCCGATGGTGGGGTTGTGGAAGCCGTTGCTGCCGTCGGCAGCGGTCTGGCCGCCGGTCGATAGAATACGCCATCCGAGCGGACGCGCGGCATTGGAGCTGGTATTCACCACCAGCTCCGCCCCCCCGTCGGCGAGCGGGCTTAGGCCGGTGACGGCCGGACTGCGGTTGTCCTCGAAGTTCCCGTTCACAGGAGCCGTCGCGGGCGTCCCGGTCAGAATCTCGGTGTACTGTTGGACACGCTCGATCTGCCGCGGCACATCAAAGTGCAGCCCGCTGCCCTTGATATGCATGTCGTCGGTGGTCTCACCCAAGAAGGTCAACGGATCCCCGTGCACCGCGAGGCGCTGGCCGGCTACCACCGCCTCCTGCTTCGCGTGGGTAGCGGAACCGTGCCACGAGGCCTCGCAAATGTACCAGGGAATGTTCCAACCGGCATCGATCCGGCTTTGGGAAATCATCGAGTTAAGGCGGCTCGCGTGGATGGTGGCCGAGACGCCGGCGATCGAATCGGACTCGCCCTGGTGCCAGAGGCCGGCGCGGAAACCGTCTGCCGGGAGGGACTGCACCGCGGGCCTGAGCCGGTTGTTGTAGTTCCCCGCCCCGGGAACCCAAGAACTGACCTGGCTGCCGCCGACGCCCACGGCGATGAAGCCGATCGGCATATCCAGGGTAGCGGCGAGCTGGTCGCCCAAGCGCGGCCAAACCGAACCACCACCGCCGCTGGCGATCGGGATCGGGTCGCTCGCGTGCACCCAAGTCGAGCCGGTGGCGGCGTTGCGTGCACTGACGCGGTCATCTGCGGGCACGTATCCGCCGGGGCTGTGGTTGGCCGAGTTCGACTGACCAGCAGTCACAAAAATATCGCCGACGCCGATTTTGTCCAACACGGTTGGACTACTAGGCGATCCGCTGGTCACGCTGCGCACCTCGAGTTGATACCAGCCACCAGCCGGCACGTTGCTGAGGGTGCCGGCGAAATTTCCGCCAGCGGGCGAGGCATCGATCAGCTGCCAGCCGGT
>JBLHKE010000672.1:0-4433 GCA_047619485.1 Verrucomicrobiales bacterium
CGCTCGTAGAGCGAGACGCGTTCGTCATCGAGTGGCACCTCCCGGCGCATGCCCTCTGGGGCGACGGTCGCGTTCGAAAAATACCCGGCCTGGTGAAACGCTTCGATCTGGTTCATGCCCGAGCCCAAGTCGAGGTTCAACTGCTGGCTATTAAATCCAAGCGCATATCCGCCGGCAGCAGTGTGGCAGGTGATGCACTCACCCCTGCTGGGGAACCTCCATTGCTGGGAACGCGTGACGCCGTCCTCTACGATCTGTAGGACTTCGTCGGCTCCCTCTGGCGGAACTAAAAGCGCCTCACCCGTCACTGGATCCCAGCGGTAGGTCACGCCGTACACACCGCGCTCCCGCTTTACCAACACCCGTGTCTCGAGACGGCGGCTAGAGGACGGATCCCCCCGCACCATCTCCAGATCAAAGTGCTTCACCCACACGCTGCCAGCCGGGAAAGTCCAATTCGCCCGACGCTGGACGGTGATATTATCCTCCAGTTCCGGCACTGAGAACCAGCGGCGCTTGTCGGCATGATCCGACCAGAACCGGTGGTTGATCTCGTACGCTACGACACCAGGATTTGGCTCGAGGGTCGCTAGGTCGGAAAACAGGCCAGTCTCGCTGAGCGTCTGGGGGAACGGGTCGGCAGCCACCGGATCAACGTAGACCAGGCGATCGACTTCCCCAGTCGCAACGTTCCCGACGAGGATGTCCCCGTTAGAGGGATCCCGTCCGAAACAGGAGATCCCGAACTTGTTCGCCAGCCAATTCTGTGGCCCCCCGCCGCTGCCGACACCTGGCCAATGCACCCAGAGATGGCCGCTGCGGTGGTCCCCATAGACATAGGCTCCCGCGAGCGCTGGGATGTTGCTGCCGGTGTAGAAGATACCGCCGATGATCGAATTGCCGAGGTAGGTCGTCCGCCCATGCGGGATTAAAATCTCGGGAGGGATGACCGTTTCAGTCCTCCCGGGTCCACTGACCCCAGTATGACGTGGCCCTACCGAGTACGGCCAACCGTAGTTTGCCCCCTTCTGTACGATGTTGATCTCCTCCCATACCGAGACCCCCACATCACCGAGATAGATCTCGCCCGTAACCGGGCGGAACGAGAACCGGAACGGGTTGCGAAAGCCCAGTGCGTAGAATTCGGTACGCACCTTGGTCGGGTCGAGCGTCTCCCCTTGGAACTCAGTGACACCGATGAACGGGTTGTCCGCAGGAATGGCGTAGTTCCCCCGCGAGGAGTGATGATCGTTCGCCGCGATGCTGCCCTCGCGGAAATCGACATCGATTCGGAAGAGCCCACCGAACAGACCCTTGTCGATCGGTTGCGGGTTCAGCGAAGCATCGACCTCGCCGGGTCCGTTGTCGCCGATCGTAAAATAGAGGTAGCCGTCCGGTCCGAAATGCAGATCCCCGGCGTTGTGCTCAGGCGAGTCATCAAGCTGGGTGACGATCAGCAGTTCGGATCCGGGATCGGCGACGTTGGGGTCCCCGTCCGAGACCGTGTAGCGAGCGATGACATCGTGAAGAAAATTCGGCGCGGCATCGCTGGCCTCGATGCTCGTACGGAAGATATAGAAGTAGCCGTTCTCAGCGTAATCAGGATGGAACACCAGCCCGAGCAAGCCAGACTCCAATCCCGACGACCTCACCTGGTTGCTCATGTCCAAGAACACCGAAGCCTGTGGCGCGCCCTGGCTGAAATCGACGACCTTGATACGCCCCCTCCGCTCTGCGACGAAGACCCGCCCCGTGTCTCCGGGTGGTGATGCGATCGCCACCGGCTCGTCGAAACGCACAGCTCCGAAAGCCTCGACTAATCCGAAACCGGACACCGGCATCTCCGCCGGCATCTGGATCGTCGTGTTCTCGACGCGCTCGATGGCGGCGACTGGCAACGCGACGCTGAGCAGCAGCACAAAAATCAAGATTCTCATGGGGTGGCAGCCCGCCTAGCAACGAGGCGGAAGAATCGGTGAGTTAGCGTGGTTGGGAGAATCACCTCGACCTGATCGTGTCCGGCAAAAACTTCACGGGTCATCCTAGAAAAATCTCCCGGTGGCACGTCATCCCAAGTGGTTAAATCAGCCGTCCCCTGGACGCTGATCTCCACATCATCAACAAACGCAGCCTCCGGCCAGCTCAGGTGCACGCCCTCGGCGCTGCTGCGCATTTGAAACGGTGACGCATTGGCAATTGATGGCGATGTCCCAAATTTGTACTCGAACAAGTTCACCTCACCGTCCCCATCCGAATCGGCAACCGCGAAAGCCTCGTCGGGCAAACTCTGAAATTGCTCGAGGCTCCAGCTATCGAAGTCGCTGACAGGTTGGAAGAAGTAGCCATTCACAACCGCGCTCGCTACGATTTTAGTGAACCTCGCCCGCACCGCACCGCGCACATACCATACGAGGTAGCGCCCCCCGGTGAATTCGGTAACGGACTGGCTGTCCAGTAAGACATCGTCCTGGTCAAAGAACTCGACCGACATCTCCCGACCCTGCCCCCAGTCCATGAAATGAATTGCGACCTGGTGCCATTTCTCATCTGTCATGTCGAAGTTCAGATCGAACGAATCACTGGAATACCATCCCGCCCCGAGACGGTTCGGACTACCAGGTCTCTGGAGGGCGCGCGGGTCGTTGGTACTGGCTCGCCACACGAAAAGCTGCCCGTCTTCACGGGAGATATTCGCATATGGTGGTCTCGAAGACGCATCCCAGGCAAGCGCGTAGCCATCCTGTCCATAGGTTCCGATCCAGTCTCCGCCTGTGGCGTTGTCCTCCCCGGTGAAAATCGCCGCCCCGCCCGCCACGATGGAGGTGAAGGTAATATCCACGGGAAAGGTCTCAGCGATGGTTCCGGCGTTGCTGATTGCGCGGGCTGTCAGCGCAAGGCCACCCGGCCAATCTGGACGCCAGCGAACACTGAACGGCGGCGAGTCCCACTCATGGATCAACGAGCTCCCACTGAAGAGCTCCACCTTGGCGATCCCCGAGGGGTGGTTCGCACTCACGTTCACGGGCGCACCGAGAGACAGCGGGAATGTCTCTCCACCCTGCGGGGCCAGCAGCGCTACCTCGGGCTCGGTGGCACCGATCTCATCAAACAGCACCGCCGCAACGATCGCATGCCCGAAGAGTGCCGTGAACTGGAAGCGCACGTCACCGCGGATCCGGTAGCGGAGATAGCGCCCATCCTCTGTCTCTTCGACATCCCTATCGTCCAACAACACCCCGGTCGCCGCGTCGTACGCGCGCACTTTCATCTGCCAACCGACCCGGTTCCAATCGATGGTGTAGAATGACACGTCCGTCGTCGACCCATCGCCGGCACCGACGGTCACTGTGAAGTTCGAACCGAACCACGGCGCCATCGAGCGCGTCACGCCATCCGCCAATAGCGGGGCGCGATCCCCCGGAATCGGGTGGCTCGCGAACACCCAACTCCGTTCGCCGGACACAGAAACACTCCGCTCCGGCGGTAGCATCTCCTCGCGCTCGGTGATCAAGTGACCCTCACTTCCATAGACGCCGACCCAATCCCCGTGGGTCGTATCATCAACCCCCAAATACTCCACCATGCCGATCGAGTTACGCACCCAAATCGATACAGGCGGCGCATCAGATTTTGAACCTAACAGATCTTCGGCACGCGCCTCAATGATGTAGCTGCCCGCGAGGACATCCGTCCACTCGTAGCTCCAAGGGGCACTCGTGACCGTCTGGATCAGCTCGCCGTTCGCATAGAAGGTCACCGCGGCGATCCCCTGATCGCCATCGGCCGCGTCCGCCTCGAGCAAGATAGGAAACGACACCTTAAAACTCTGGTGCACTACCGGAGAGGTCAACACCACCGTCGGTGGTACGTTCACCACCTCATCGAACAACACGCCACTGACGATTGCGTCGCCGACGATCGGTTCGACCGTCACCTCGATGACACCGCGCAAGCGGAACGTCTCGTACTTCCCGTCACCAAAATCGCTGATCGTCTGCTGCGCGAGCACGCCCCCCATCAGATCCCTGACCGTGATGACTTGCTCCCGAGACGTGCGATCCCAATCGAGGAAGTAGAACGTGACATCGTGCCAGTGCCCGTCGCCGAGATCGAAATCGAAAACCAGCGCGCCGCCAGATTCCCAGATCCCATCACCCGGTGCCGCCGTATCGGGATCGTACATCGCACGCGCGTCCCCAGTAGGCACCACCCAGGAGGACAAGGAAACGTCGGGATCATCGAACTCGACCCAGGCTGGCAACTGCATGCCCCCACCCGCGATCGAAAATCCGTCAGAGCCAATCAGGCCATCCCAGTTCCCCCCAGCGTGGTCGAATGACCCGACATAAGTGCCCCCCGCAATCGGGTGATCCACACTGAAAGAGACCGCCTCGCTCTCCAGCTGGCCCCCATCTTGATCGAGCAGCACCGCG
>JBLHKE010000673.1:0-4429 GCA_047619485.1 Verrucomicrobiales bacterium
GATGCGCCGGAATTTTAGCCAGCACCAAGGCAGATTTCAGCGATTATAGCGGGCTATTTGAGTTGGAAGCTAACGCGGGTGATGGCCAAAATAACCAGCAGATTGTAGGAGTTATTTACTGACGAGCCCTAAGTGTACTTTAAAACCTCTTCGATGGTTGTCCCGCCACTGTAGATGTTGCGCAGGCCGTCGTCACGTAGTGTCACCATCCCAAGTTCGATCGCTTTTTCTCGTAGCACGACCGTCGGAGCGCGCTCAGCGACTAGCTCGCGGATCGGCTCACTCATGTCGAGGAGTTCGAACAGACCTTGGCGGCCTTTGTAACCACTCCCGCCACAGGTGTCACAACCGACACCGGTGTGAAATTGCTTATCACCAATGTCGTGCACAGACAGCCCTAGTTGACCGAGGATCGCTTCGCTAGGCTCGTACGGCGTGCGGCAGTCCTTACAAATCGTCCGGAGCAGGCGTTGTCCAAGGATGGCCTCGAGGGTCGCCGAGACGAGGAAGGGCTCGGTTCCCATGTCCACCAGTCGGGTGACGGCGCCGGGGGCGTCGTTGGTGTGGAGCGTGGAGAATACCAAGTGACCTGTTAATGATGCCTGGATCGCGATCTGAGCTGTCTCAAGGTCACGCATCTCCCCCACCATGATCTTGTCGGGATCCTGACGCAGGAAGGCGCGCAAGATTCTCGCAAACGTCACCCCGATCCCCTCGTTCACCGGCACCTGGATAATGCCGTCGATGTCATACTCGACTGGATCCTCGGCGGTGAGGAGTTTGGTGTCGACCGTGTTGATACGGCGCAGGCACGCGTAGAGCGTGGTGGTCTTTCCAGCACCGGTCGGCCCGGTGACAATGAAGATCCCGTTCGGCTTCTCGACGGTTTCACCAATGTAATTGAACAGGTCCGGCTGTAGACCGAGATTCTCGAGGTCGAGGCTGACGGACGAACGGTCAAGGACGCGCAACACGACGGACTCACCGTGTACCGTCGGCAGGGTCGAGACGCGGAAGTCGATCTCTTTGTTGTCGATCGTCTTTTGGATGCGGCCGTCCTGCGGCAGTCGTTTTTCAGCGATGTTGAGGTTCGACATCACCTTCACGCGCGAGATGATCGTGCTTGAGAGGTGCAGCGGAGGCGGCGCCATCTCGTAGAGCGCTCCGTCGACGCGGTAGCGGATCTTGAAGTCGTCCTCGAAGGGCTCGAAGTGGATATCGGAAGCCTGCTCTTTCATCGCCTGGTAGAGGACGAGGTCGACGTAGCGCACGATCGGCGCCGCGCTCGGATCGTCGTCATCGGCCTCGGCATCGACGTCGAAATTCTCCAGGTCCTTGATCATGTCGGCGATCATCTGCGAGCTATCGTCGCCACCTCCGGCATAGCACTGCTCGATCAGTTCGGCCGCACGCTTCGGGTCGCCGATCATCACCGTGACCTCGCGGCCGAGGGCGAAGCGCAGATCCTCGGTGGTCTGCGCATTGAGCGGATCGGTGAGGACGACGACGACCGCGTCTCCCTCAAGGGTCACCGGGAGGGCGCCGTGTAGCCGCGCCATACCGGCGGGCACCAGCGCTAAAATTTCCGGCGCTGGTTCGAAGGCGCTGATGTCGACCATCTGTGCGCCGATATCCTCGGCGATGACAGCGAGCACCTGGTCGCGCTCCATGATGTTATATTCAGCGACGACATCGAAGACATCGTGGTTGGCACTCTGCAGCGCCTCGTTCTGCATCTCGGTCGCCTGCTCGGCGGTGAGATAGCCTTTGGACTTGAGCAGATCAGTTACGTCTTGGGGGTTCATGCTTGGATGATTGGTCTAAAAATAGGTAAGTGTTAGGGCGAGAGCTACTCTGCGTCTCCCATTGTGACGTGGAGAACCTCCTTGGCGGTGGTCATGCCGGCGAGAACCTTGCGGATGCCGTCTTCGCGCATCGTGCGCATGCCGAGCTCGCGAGCCTGGCGGCGCAGTTTCGGCGTCGACAGGTTCTCGTTCACCATGTGACGTATCTGGTCGTCGATCTTGAAGATTTCGAAGATACCCGCACGACCCTTGTGGCCGGTTCCGCGACAGGCTGGACAGCCGCCCGCGCCACTGATGGTCGCATCCGCCGCCTGTTCAGGCGTGACGCCGAGCGCCGACATTTCCTTCGGGGTCAACACGTAGGGAACCTTGCAATCACCGTGGAGCTTGCGCACCAGTCGCTGGGCGATGATCGCGCGCACCGCGGAGGAAATGAGGAATGGTTTTACGCCGATATCTGCCAGACGGGCGACGGCGCTCGGAGCGTCATTGGTGTGCAGCGTCGAGAACACCAGGTGACCCGTGAGCGAAGCATTGATCGCAATCGAGGCTGTCTCAAGGTCTCGAATCTCACCGATCATCACGATGTTCGGTGCCTGACGCAAGATCGCACGAAGCGCAGCAGCGAAGGTCATGCCGATGTCTTCTTTCACCGGCACCTGGTTGATACCAGACATCTGGTACTCGACCGGATCCTCAACTGTGATGATCTTCTTGTCCGGTTTGTTGATGTGGTTGAGACAGGCGTAGAGCGTCGTCGTTTTACCAGAACCGGTCGGTCCAGTGACGAGTAGGATGCCGTCGGGCAAAGTGATCAGCTGCTCGAAGGTCGCCTGGTCATCCGATAGGAAACCGAGCTGTGGCAGGCCGAGGCTGAGCGCCGATTTGTCGAGGATACGCATGACGATCGATTCGCCGTGGTTGGTCGGGATGGTCGAGACACGCAGGTCGACGTCTTTCTTCCCGAGGCGCAGCTGGATACGGCCGTCCTGTGGGAGACGTTTTTCAGCGATACTGATCGTGCCGGACATGATCTTCATGCGCGCGATGATCGAGCTGAGCAGACGCTTCGGGTGGTTGGCGATTTCGTGCAAGGTGCCGTCGATCCGGTAGCGGATGCGTACGGACGCCTCGAGCGGTTCGATGTGAATATCGGAAGCACCGGTGCGCATCGCCTCGGTGAGAATCTGTGCCGCGAGCTTGATGATCGGTGCGTCGTCGCCCCCCTCACCTTCCGCGGTTGAGCCACCACCACCACCAGCGGTGAGAACCTCTAAAGCGGTGTCATCGATTTCACCACTGCTGCCATAATATTTGATCAATCCCTCGTGGATTTGCTCCGGCGTGGCACAGACTGGATCGACATCGTATCCGAGCACGTGCGGTAAGCTGTCGAGCTTGTCTAGATCCGACGGGTCGGCAACCGCGACCTGTAAACGGTTTTCCTCGAGGCTCAACGGGATGACCTTGAACTGGTTCGCCTTCACCGGTTCGACGAGGGCGAGAATCTCCTCCAGTGGCTCGTAGTGGAGGAGATCGATAAACTCCATCCCGGAATCGATCGCGAGGGCACGACTCACTTCCACCTGACTGACCATCTCAAGACGGATCAGGGCTTCGACGAGGGACTCGACTCCCTGTCGTTTCGAGCGGGCATCATTGATCTTAGAATCCGTGACTATGTCAGCGTCTCTGAGAACTTGGAGGAGGTAATCTTCGTTGGCCGAATACAAGGCTTTATTGGGGGTTGAGTGTTTGAGTGTCGCGAGACTAGCTGAGACGGATGCCTCGGCCAGCCCACTTGGTTATCCTGTGATTTTAGCGAAGAGCTGGCAAGTGCCAAATTCGTCATCAAGGGTTACAATGCACGGTAAATCTTGAGAAAACTGAGAACTTCTCACTAAAAGAGGGTCTAACTCATCGAAGTGACAAACCGAGATCGACTCGGCCGCTACTCAAAGTCAAAAATTCGGGTATTTCCAGAACTGCGATCGATGCGGATGATTGTCTCGCCATGTTTCTGCAGGTTGAGTCGATCACGCATGAACGGCTCTCGGTATCCAGAGTCGGTCTGCAGCAAACGTTGCTCGTTGAGCCGCTGGTCTAGCTGGCGCTGCAAATCGTCGCGCACACTAGCGAGTTCGGCATTCTCTCCTTCCATGCCGCGCTGGATCTCGATCTGCGGAGCAAAAAATGACATGGTCAATACCGCTACCCCAATGAAAACTGCCACGAGAAGCAACTGGGTCAGGCGCTGCCAAACGTCTAACGATTCCTGGTTTGCGGAAAATTGCTTTCTGGGCTGTCGGTACATAAATAATGGGAAAATTCTTCGAGCGAAAAACTTTTTAGAATTTACCACCATTCCAAACAATTTTCACTGATTTATTAAGGAAATGTTTAATGAATGGTGGAGGCGGCAGCGCCTGTAGTCGCTCAGGTGTAACTTCGATTACAAAATCGAAGCCCATCGTGCTCGGATTCCGTGCTTAGGGCCTGTCAGTAAATAACTCCTACAATCTGCTGGTTATTTTGGCCATCACCCGCGTTAGCTTCCAACTCAAATAGCCCGCTATCATCGCTGAAATCTGCCTTGGTGCTGGCTAAAATTCCTGCGCATCTTT
>JBLHKE010000674.1:0-4426 GCA_047619485.1 Verrucomicrobiales bacterium
CGAGGCGCCTAATCGCTCGGGGAGATGGATGGCAGTAGGCCGAAGTTCCGGATCGGTGCCGCACTGGCGCTCGGCAAGGTCAATACGGGAGCAGGCCCACGGCTGAGGATGTTGAAGAACTTGCGTGCGCCGCGCGACTTGCTTGCCGTGGCTACTGGGGACATGTGCCGGGAAATCTCCGCGATGGAGGCCGGGCGCATTACCTTGGATGAGATGACGCCGAGTTCGCCGGAACCGAGTTTCACATTGCACCAGCCCCAACCGCCTTTCGTGACGGTGAGCATTGATCCCCGATCGAGGATCTTTTCAGGTGGCATCGGCTGGCCAGGTCCCACTGCGTAGAACGGGGCTTCTGAATCGGTCACGACATACCATCCGAGTTCGCCGGCGCTGCTCTTCTTCGAGGCAACCACACCCGTGGATGGTTTCGGCGTAATCTCGAGCGACTTGCCAAGCTTGGTCTTCTCGGCCTTTGCAAATTTCTCTGAACTGTCCCCACGGAAAAATCCGAACAGGACACCACCTTCTTTCGGCTTCTCCTCTTTAACTATCGCTGTTTCTACAGCGGGAGGTTCTTTGTCGGCGGAGTCTTTGGTGAAGAGGCTCCCGAGGAAACTTTTGCGCTGATCGTCTTCGGTCTCTTCTACCTCTGGCTTGGCTGGCGTCTCTTCTTTGTTCCTTCCAAACAGTCTTGGGCGAGACCAGCGTTCTTTCTTCTCTTCCGCTACTTTGGTCGTGGGCGCTGCTTCCTCCTCCTGCGTCGGGACGTCCTCCTGAGTTTCTTCAACCTTCTTATCCTTGCGGCCGAAGAGTAGTCGTTTGCGAGGAGTCTTTGTCTCCGCTTCTTCCTTCGCCTTGGACTCTGGTCTCGTGACTTCAGCAGCCTTCGTCTCCACTTCTTCCTTCGCCGCCGCCTTGGACTCTGTTTTCGTGGCTTGCGCAGCCTTGGCCTTCGCTAGTTCGGCTTTCGCCTCTGCGAGATCAACCTTCGGTTTTTCTGCGATGGCCGATTGAGGCAACACAACCAGTAGAGTGAGGGCGACTGCGAACGCCATGGCAACCGAACGGTGTACTAAGTGATGCTTCATAGTGTGTAGGTCTAAAAACTTAGTGTATCCGTGTAATCAATGGCTCGCAAGCATTTGGCATGCCACTAGACTGCGATTTTTTTTAATATCTATAGTCAGGATTGTAGGCTTGCCAAGTAGTTAGACTTTGACGCCCAAAATCGGTTCGAAATAAAAGAGTCAATTGGCGCTTGCTAGATGGCTTAAATCACGTATGGTCGCCGCATCAACGCAAACAGCAATGTTTGAATAGATAGAGGCAGTCCGGTTGGTCACTCTGTTATGCGAGTTATGGGGGTTTCTCGTAGAACTACCGATTGGGCTGCCTTTTCTGTGTACTTTTTTAAGGTTGAAGAAGAACGACGACGATGACTAGCGCTGACAAAAAAGAACAGCTGCAGCGGCGGATGAAAGCATTGGGGATCGATGACGACGACCTAGTCGAGAAATTCGTACGCGGCACCGGGAGCGGTGGCCAGAAAATTAACAAGACCTCATCGACCGTTTACCTCAAACACGAGCCGAGCGGGATCGAGATCAAGTGCCAAGCAGGCCGCTCGCAGGCGATGAACCGCTTCCAAGCGCGTACCGAGTTGTGCAACCAACTCGAGGCGCGGCGCAAGGCGGCCCAGCTGGTGCGGCGACAGGCGGCGGAGAAAAAGCGACGTGCCAAGCGCAAGCGACCACGTGGGGTGAAGGAGCGGATCCTCAAGTCGAAGCACAAGCGCAGTGACTTGAAGAAGACGCGCAGGAAGCCGAGCAAGGACGATTGAGTGAGGAGGGGCTGGACGCTTTAATTCTTGCCGGGAGGAGTCGGCTGTGGATGAACTGCCAAAGTCGGGTCGCCGAGCAGGTTCAGCTCGCACAGGCACATGTGAAACGTGGCGGATTTTTTGGCTTTCTCACTGAGTTTGGCTTTGGTCGCCATCAGGGCTTCTCCGGTGGTCAGTTGATCGCGGATTCCAAGTTCCCAGAAAAACGTCATGGTGGTGGTGGTGCCGTCCATCTTACCTTCGCGTACCATGAGCTGGAAATCTTTGCGTGGATTCATGAAGTGCGGCTTGCCCTCGCGGCAAGGGGCGACGATGGCGATGGCACCTGCGTCTGGCGCGCGCAGCATCGATTCGCTGATGCAGGGATCTTGTTTCGCGTCGTAGTGACCGGTGAAACACGACACGGTGGTGATGATCGGGTAGGCGCCTTTGTTGGTGAGTTTTGCGACGTGTTTTTTGGTGAACATTTGGTGCTCTTCCAAGGCCCAGCCGTGGAGCAAGCCGTGGCCGTGAAAGTGGAATTTTCCGACCTTGTTTTGATTGATCATCTCGAGCCAGTTGGCCGTGTTGAGATCATGGTCATCAGCGAAGTGGCGTGACATCTCGCCGTCTGGCAAGGCCTTGGAAACATGGTCATCCCAACTGCGTCGGACTTTCGCGTAGGCTCCGGGGACGGTGCAGGTGTAGACCATCGTGTCGCGAAATTTTCCGGTCGGGTAATCCGATTCGTAGCTGATGACCTTGTCGGTGTAAGCTTTGACGTCGGCGGCGGTGCGGACTGGGATCCGCCCCAGGCCGACGCTCCCATCTGGGTAGGTTATTGCTGCATGGTCGTCTTCGAACTCGCCATAGATCCCATCTTCATCCGCATCCCAATTGGTTGCTGATAGGTAGTAGATGTCGGTTGGGATGTCTTCGTTTTCGCCCCATTGGGTGCGGTGGACGGTGTCACGATCGGGCACGATGCCCTTGCCGCCTGGGAGGCTGTCGCCACCGAGAATGATCCAGCGTGCGCCTTTGTTATCAATGTGTTCGCGCACACAGCGGCGAATTTTTTCTTGGATGTCCGCGCCATCGAATGATCCGGAAATTTCTGCGATGGTGACGATCGTCGTCGGCTTGCCCTGCTTGGCCTTCCACTCGGCAAATGGCTGCCATGCTTGTTTGAGCTCGGCGGATGTGATCAGGAGGGCGCTTGGCTCTGCGCGCGTCTGCAAGAGTGAAACCGAGAGGAGGGCGAGCGTTGCGAGTAGAGCTTTCATTTGGTGTTGGCCGGGGCGAGTTCGATGCGTAGCGGGTAGTGGTCAGATAGTCGAGTGCTTGCTTCTCCGTGGATCACCTTCGCAGAGGTAACGGTTCTGGCGAGGGAGGGCGTGACGAATATATAGTCGAGCCGGCGGAGACGCCCCATGTCTTCGTCCGGGCGAGCCTTGGTTGGGAAGGTGCCGGGGTAGGGGGCTTTTGCCTCCAGTCTTTGATGGATGAGGTCAATGTAGCCGGCGTCGTGGAAGGCTTGGATGCCCGCATAGTCTAGCTTGCCTTCGTTGAGGTTGTTGCTCTGGTCGCGCGCATCGAGCTTCTTGAAGAATTCGACGAGCTCGCCGCCTTTCTCGAGGTGGCGTTTCTCCTTTGGTGAGAAGCCATTGAAGTCGCCGATGAGAATGACGCGTTGCTGCTCCGCTGGGGTAAGTTTAGCGACGTCCGCGAGGAGGAGTTTTGCTTCCCGGATGCGGAATTCCCAATTGCTAGGATGAAAGTGGATCACGTAGACCACGAACCCGGCGGTTTTGCAGCGCAGCAGGCCGTGGTGAAAGCCATCTTTGATCCGCTCGATATCGGTGATTGGAAATCGTGAGGTGAGCCCGGTGGGGAAGCCTTCCTCTTTCAAAAGTGCACAGTGCTGGTGTCCCCAACTTTTGGCATCCTGTTGCAACTTGTCGTGAGTGTAGCCGTTGAGTTCCTGCAGGGCGAGGATGTCGGGCTTCTGCTCAGAAACCCATGTCATCCACTGTGCCTTGCGTTCGGGGTTCTTGGTGAAGCCATACCAGACGTTATGGCTGAGGATGTGCAGCGGACGGGCATCCTTGAGTTCGGCGTGAACTTGAGGGAGGCAGAGGAACGCGAGAACGAACGAAGTTGCGAGGGCAATGACTTTCATTTGCTGAGTCTGGGGTACAGGTCGATTTTCCGCAAGGAGCCTGATCGGGTGAATGAGCGAGCCATTCTTGATCTGGGAACAATTTAGTGTGAAAAGCAAATCACAGTCATCCCGTAGCCACCGTTTCCAGTTCCCTCCGTCGCTGGACCCGAGGAAACGGCGTTCCATCTTCAGTATTCAATGTCTGCTTGATTGCTTAGAGAACAACTCGATGCCCAGCGCGATTTATACCGCGCGCAGGGCGAGCCCACCGCCCAATACGCAAACCGAGCGATCCAGATCCATAAATCAGATCGCCGAGCCGCGCCCTAAAAAGTCGAAGAAAAGGCTTGCAATGACTACGCCTATGCCCAGGATATATGTATGCCTCGAGCTAGACCCATTTTGCCGACCGTTTGTTTCAGTTCCCACTACCACTGCGTGAGCCG
>JBLHKE010000675.1:0-4421 GCA_047619485.1 Verrucomicrobiales bacterium
GTGGGCGTGAGGCTAGTCCCGCTAACGAACTGGTTGAAGTTGTTGGTCGGAGCGACGTTCTGACCGTGGTCGACACCCATTGTCTGGCCGGCGATCAGTGCCGCGTTTGCACTCGCCACGCCGAAGGCCGCGAGAGCCAGGAGGGCTGATGATGAGATTTTTAAAGCTGAGTTTTTCATCGTTCGCTATCTGATTGGCAAGTGAGGGTTCGTCTAAATTTCATGCGAGCGCTTCCAAGGGGCGGGGTGGTTGAAGATATCAATAAGCCACCAAAATTTACCCAAATTCCGCCCTGCTGCTAGGCAAAAATCCGGCGCATCTCTGATCAGCTATTTCTCCGTTCCCCCTTAGCGACGGCGGCGCATGGCGACACCAAGCATCCCGATGCCGATCAATAGTGCGGAGGATGGCTCAGGGATTGCGTCGAATCCAATGCCTGAGATCGAACGGTTTTCGAGAGTGCTTGCGATATCGATCACGATGTCACTCGTGCCTGCGGAGATGTCAAAAACGTGGTAGGCCAAGCCGTTTGCGGAATGGTCATAGTTGGACATCATCGCTCCCGAAGCATCGTTCACAGTGAGGGTGAATTCTGTTCCTTGGCCATCTCCCGAGGCAGTCAGGAGCGTGATTCGGTGGGCGGCACTGATCGAGCGAGAAATTATAAACCGTCTGGTGCCGGTCGAGTTCGCTAGTACCGGCGCGCTGACGATCGCGTTGCCTGCGGTTGGATTCTCGATCGTGCCGAAGTTGTTGATGGCGTTGCCAGGCCACATGCCGATGGCGGTGTCGATCGTTGATACGCTGACGCCAGCGGGCAAGCTGTATGCGTTGTCTGGGTTGGTGCTGCCGATGTCATAGGGTACCTGGTAAACACCATCGGCGGCGTTCAGGCCGAAGACGGCGTAGCCAGCCGTACCGTATTCGTTATCCGCCTCGAGGTTGGCAGCGGTGCGCCAGTTGGCCCCGGCGGTCGAGTCGACTCCAACTAGGGAGACGACTGCGCTTGCGCTAGTCGCTAGAGCTAGGGAGGCGGAGAATCCGATAATGGCGTGTTTGGTTTTCATCGCTGTTGTTTTTTGAGAATTTGTTCGTGTGAAGATCCGGCTCGTCGGTATGAAAAATTGCCGATTTAATATGAATGTAGATTGGGTCACACGGAATCCGTTTGGAATGGTGATTTCCAACACGCGCATACTTGAAATCCACATTGTTCACGGTCTTGTTTGTGGTTTTGAGTAACTGGTTGTGGATGCAGGAGCATCCACTGGTCGGCAGGCAGCCTTGAATTTCGCCTGGGTTGCAGATATGCTGTGGGTTCCCTTGGCTGATAGTCTACAGATTCTTTCTGATATCCACATTCTCGGTGGTTCTACCGAGAGTTTGGCCATCTGCTCGCTTGGTTCGGATGAGCCGGACTGGCTGTGCGGTTCACCTGTGTGCGCGCTGCTTTCACAGCATCATATTCTGCACGCAGGGATCATGACGGCGCGCCAGCCGTTCCAAGTGATACGCTCAGATCAATCAGGAACGTTTTTCCTGGCCTGCTTTGGAGGGTCGGGATCGATCCTTTCTGATGGCGGCTGGAAGCCGGTCAAGGCGGGTGAGGCCTGCTTGCTCCCACCGCACACGGTGAACGCTCTGAAGGTGGGGCGCAGTAAAAAATGGGAGTTTGCCTGGGTCAGGTATTTGGAACCGCGTGGGGTTGTTCCCGTGGCCACGGCCAATTCGCCGGCGCGCGGTGGGTTCGATCCGAAGCCGCTGAGATTTGCGATACAGGGCCTGCACGCGGAGGCTGGAGACACCCATCGATCGGTTGCGACGCAGCATCACTGGGTGGAGTTGATCCATGGCTACGTGGCACGATTCGCAACGCCGATGCACGCCGACGAGCGTGTCTGGAAGGCGTGGGAGAAAGTGGCGGCGGATCTGGGCAATGACTGGACGCTGGATTCCATCGCGTCGATCTCCAGTCTGAGCGCCGAGCACTTCCGGCGTCTTTGCCTGAAGGCGCTCGGCCGCAGCCCGATGAAGCACCTCACATTCCTGCGCATGCGACACGCGGCCGAACTGCTCACCACGTCGGAAGCGAAGGTCGAGACGGTGGCTCGTCTTGTCGGTTACGAAAATCCATTCGCGTTCTCTAACACTTTTCTTAAATGGATTGGCGTGCGGCCGTCGGAACACCGCGGCGAGGGTTTGGGAGATGAGTGAAGCTTGTGGGGCCTCGGGCTTGAGGATCACACGGCGACTGCCGATCGAAGTGTGCGTTCCTCAGCGGAGCTGCACTCGCACGCGGGCGAACTGACGTGGTTCCATGCCGGCTGGGATCGGGTAGGTGTAGGTTTGGAGGGCAGTGCCGTCGCCCTGGTTCTGGCTCGAGGTAAAGGTGCCGCCAGCTGTCCAGTTGGATAGGTCGGTCGAGAACTCGATGATGATCTCGACATCGTCGGCGGCTAGGTTCTGGAGGAAGGTGAGTTGAAATACGCCGCCGGTGATCGCGATGCTCGGAACGGAGGCCAGGCTGTAGGCTAGCAGGTCGCCGCCAGTAAATGGCACCGTGTCGCTGCTTCCGGGATTGCCGCCCCTAGCCGTGCTCGGCCTCCACTGTTGCGGGTTGTTCGGATCGGATCCTACGAAGAGCAGGCTGTAGCCGTCGCCGTCTGCGCTGGTCGGCCAGGGGCTGTCATCACTGTAGCTGAAGTCGGCGATGGCGGTGGTGTCGGCCGCCTCGAGGCGGACGTGTTCACCGCTGTTTCGCAGGTTGCCAGTGTATTCGCCCGCGATGGTGGTGGCGCCTGTGCCGTAGCGTTGCTCGAAGGCTGCTTGGTTGGCGACGATCACGACGCGGCTACCTGGCGAGATGGAGTTGCCTGTAGCAGGGAAGCTGAAGGCGATGCCGTCGGTGAAGGCGACGCTGGTGAGGTCGACGTCACTGCTGCCGGTATTGGTGAGTTCGACGAACTCGAAGTCGTCGGCATCGAGGAAGCCGGCGTCGATTTCTGCCGGGCTCGGATCTGCCGGGTGGTAGTGGAGCTCGCTGATGATGGTGTTGCTCGCGTCGGCGAGGTCGACCGCACTGGTGTTGGTCACGGTGATGGTGTCGCTACCGACCTGTTCGCCGTGGAAGTTGAATGCGGTGAGCGTCAGTGCGTTGGCACCGGTGCCAATCGGGATGGTGATCATCCAGCTGCTGGCGCCTGTCCAGTCGATCGGAGTCGGGATGCCGTTGACTGCGATGGTGAAGACATCGACCCAGCCATCGCCTTGGAGGTTGATGGCGCTGTCGGCCTCGGAGAAATCGTTGCCGCCGTTGGTGGTGATGGCGAATGTGGAATTGGAAGGCAGCGTGCTCTGTGCGAAGTTGGCGCGGTTGGTGATGTAGGTGGTCTGGTTGCTGCTGCCGGCGACGCTGTTGAAGTGGGACGCCCATGTCGAGACGTAGGCACTGTTGAAGGTCGTCTTGATCAGGTCATCGAGGTGGCCGTCAAATAGTCGGCGATACTGTGGGATGGAGAAGAGCTTGGTGACGGTGTTGCGGTTGGGAGTGATCGACGAGCTGGTGCCTAGTTGGAAGGAGCGGTCGAGATCCCACTGCAGGATGAGCACGCGCCCATCGGTCGGGCGGACGTAGTAGCGGAAGTTGTGCTCCCAGATACGACTGAAGACGTCGTCGGTGCCGTTGAGCGACATCATGGCGAAGGTTCGCATCCACTGGTCGACATCGATGATCGGGTCGAGGGTGTCCTTCAGGGGGGTGCCGCTGAAATTGCCGAGGGCCTGGTTGACGGCGATGAGCTGCGAGTAGTCGTCGCGGCCACGCGCGCTGCGGATTTGGAATCCCCAGCGGTAGGGTTCTTTGTCGTCACCCCGGTCGGTGAGATCGTAGCGCCCGCCGCTGTGGTTGTAGGGGTTGCCTATCTTCAATCCCTCGGGGCCGCCGTTGGTGCCGCTGGGGTTGTAGAGCAACTCGTGGTTGAAGAGGGTTCCCGGTTCGGCGGCGTTGGGGAAGATCCCGTCCCAGAAGTTATTGGTCTGGCGCGCCATCGATAGCAAGCCGCGGCCGCGGTCACCGGTGGTCGGTGTGATGATGTGGGCGACATCATCATAGAATGATTGGTAGTGTCCGCCGGAGCGGTTCATCAGGTGTTTGGCGAGCAGTTCTTTTAGATCTGGGCTACGTTCTACCGAGACGGATTTGTGCACCCCACGGAACAGCTGGTCGGGTTGGAAGCGGATGTTGAATCCGTAGTGACTACTCTGGAAACGTCCGAAGCCGCTCGCTTTCAGGCGCAGGCCGACGTCGTAGTAGGCGGTGGCCTCGTCCTCGATGACGGTGACTGGAAAGCGGTCGTTGCTCATGCGGTTGGTGCCGGAGAAGAGGAACTGCCGATCGCTTTCGGCCATGACGATACGGAAGT
>JBLHKE010000676.1:0-4417 GCA_047619485.1 Verrucomicrobiales bacterium
CAGCAGAGCTGCGAGCAAAGGGAGAGCCAGCGGACGCACCTCACTTGATCGGATTGGGTCCAACAAGTTCTACCAAATTGCCGTCCGGGTCGCGCACGATGGTGAGCGACAGCTCGGGGTTGAGGTTGTCCGGCAGCACAACGGGTCCGTTTTCTACCACTTTAATACCTGCCTTTTGCAGGCGGACAAGCGCTTCGTCGGTACTCTTGACCACGATCGTGATGTAGCTAAATCCGAGTGTCGTGTCGATGTGTGAGTGGTCGGCTCTCTTGTTCCCTCCGCCCTTAATCTGCATCAGCTTGAGTTTTGTCGCCTGGTCTCCCTCCCCGAGGACGAGGACACGGATGTCGAGTTGCTTGCTCTCGGTGAGCCCCACCTCCCCAGCGAAGTCAGCAGGCACCGTGAACCCCTTCACCTCAGTGAATCCGATGGCCTCTTTGTAGAATTTTACCGATTTTTCGATATCGCTTACGACACAGCCAATGTCGATGGTCGTAGAAAGGAACTCTGTAGTCGCGGATTTTTTCTCACCTTCGAGGTGGTGGTCCGCGATGGCGAGAACTGACAGGGTTGCCGTGGCGGCGATGATCAGAAGTGGGCGTTTCGATTTCATGAACCTAGTCTAAGTGGTGTACCATGGTTGGCGCAATGCCAGATGGTTTGCAGGAAGGGATGTTTGGGAGGATATTTGGGTGAGCCCATCGGTCCCCTCGGCGCTTCGCTACGGTTGATTTGGCTGAGCATCTTCACGGCCTTCCTCTTGCGCTCCGGGGTGCAGTTTTTTATCGCGCCAGCGGCGTATGAATCAGGACAGTGTGGCGATCGAGCATGACGGTTTCGGTTCGTATCCACGCGTCATCAGTAGATGGGAGGAAGGAGTCACGCGAGCTTGCTTGTAAAGCAGTGTGCGCTCGTTCTTCTCGTTTGTTACGCCTCGATGTAGCCGATTAGCGCTGGATTTCCCGGCAAATCACTCGATTGGTTACGCCTCTATGGCCGATCAGAAAAAACCGCAGCAACCGACCCAGAAAAAGCCGAAATTCGCGATCACGCCGACGCGTGGGGAGGATTTTCCGGAATGGTACCAGCAGGTGATCCGCGCCGCAGACCTAGCGGAGAATTCGGAGGTTCGTGGTTGCATGGTCATCAAGCCGTGGGGCTACGGGCTGTGGGAGTGCATTCAGTCGCACCTCGATGGCATGTTCAAAGCAACCGGACACAAGAACGCTTATTTCCCTCTGCTAATCCCGGTCAGCTACCTTGAGAAAGAGGCGGCTCACGTCGAGGGTTTTGCTACCGAGTGCGCGGTCGTCACCCACCACCGGCTCGAGGCCGTCAAAGACGCAGACGGAGTCACGCGCATGGTGCCGAGCGGCAAGCTGAGCGAACCTTTCGTCATTCGTCCGACCTCCGAGACGATCATCGGCGCTGCATTCGCCCGCTGGATCGAGAGTTACCGCGACCTGCCTTTATTGATCAACCAGTGGGCCAACGTGATGCGCTGGGAGATGCGCCCACGCCTGTTCCTGCGTACGGCTGAATTCCTCTGGCAGGAGGGGCACACGGTTCATGAGACGAAAGAGGACGCGATCGTCGAGACGGAGAAGATCCTCGATTTGTATGAAACTTTCGCGCGCGACTATCTCGCAGTGCCAGTCCTCACCGGTGAGAAGACCGAGCGCGAGCGATTCCCGGGTGCGGACATGACTCTGTGCATCGAGGCCATGGTGCAGGATCGCAAAGCCATCCAGGCGGGAACCTCGCACTTCCTCGGGCAGAATTTTTCCAAGGCATCTGGCATCGAATTCGTTGGCCGTGACGGCAAGAAACAGTTCGGCTGGACGACCAGTTGGGGTGTCAGCACGCGTCTCATCGGCACGCTCATCATGGCGCATGCCGATGACGACGGGGTAATCGTGCCACCAGCGGTCGCCCCCGCACAGGTAGTCATCCTGCCGATCACCCCGAAGCCGGACACGGCCGATGCGGTGCTCGAGGCAGCAGATGCCCTTGCAGAGACCCTCAGGCACCAGAGCTTCATGGGTCAGCCGGTTCGCGTGGAGGTCGACAAGCGCGACATCAGTGGCGGTCAGAAGACATGGGACTGGATCAAGAAAGGTGCCCCGATCCGCGTCGAGCTAGGACCGCGCGACCTCGAGAAGGGTTCGGTCGCCGTCACCCGTCGAGACCGCGGACACAAGGAGAAGGAGTTCATCGGCAACGAGGATTTTCTCAGGGCTGTCGGGAATACTCTAGAAGATATCCAGAGCAACCTGCTGCTGCGTGCCAGAGCGATGCGCGAGGAGCACACGGTGAAAATCGATACCAAAGAGGCGTTCGAACAATTCTTTACCCCAGAGAACAAAGAGAAGCCCGAGATCCACGGTGGTTTCGCGCTCTGCCACTGGGCGGGCAGCAGTGAGGACGAGGAGCAGATCCAGAAACAACACAAGGTAACCATCCGCTGCATCCCCTTCGGCGACGAATACGTCGAGGAGGGGACCTGTTTCTACACCGGCAAGCCAAGCAGCCGACGCGTGGTGTTCGCCAAGAGCTACTAGCAGAAACGCCAGAAAAATCACTCACCAGTCGAAAAACAAGCTTGCATCAAACCATGAAATATGTGTATATACTTGATGTCCCGTCGCCGCCATCTTTTGCCAGCCCTTTGTTCTAGTTCGTATTACCATTGTCTTAGTCGAGTCGTAGATCGGAATTTTGTGTTCGAGGAGCACGAGCGGGATGTGTTTCGAAAGATTCTCCGTCAAGTGGAGGCATTCTCTGGGGTGCGGGTTTTGACTTGGACGATTCTTTCAAACCATTTTCATGTCCTGCTTGAGGTGCCGCCGAGGCCAGGTGTTGCACTCACTGACGAGGAGATCTTGTGGCGCTCTCGCAAACTCTATTCTCCTCACGCGATGGCGAAGATCGAGCTGGAATTCACTGAGGCGCAGCAGCGGGGCGGAGGACTGGTGCTTGAGCAACTGCGGGCGCGGTTTCAAAAACGGATGTTTGATCTTAGCGAGTTCATGAAGACCCTGAAGCAGAAATTTACGCTGTGGTTCAATCGAAAACACGAGCGGGTGGGCGTGCTGTGGGAATCCCGTTTCAAGAGCGTGATCGTTGAGGGGCATTGGAACTCTCTGCTCAAAGTGGCGGCCTACATCGATTTGAATGCGGTTAGGGCGGAAATGGTCGACGATCCAAAGGACTACCGCTGGTGCGGCTACTGCGAGGCGGTGGCAGGTGATCGCGTAGCGAGGCGCGGGATCTCCGCCGCGTTGATGGATTTAAAAACTGATGCCCACTGGGGCGATGTGGCGCCGCGCTACCGGAAGATCCTGTTCGGGATCGGGGAGGAGTCTTCCGCGCGCGCGGGGCTGTCGCGGGTTGCGGTGGCGAAAGTTTGGAGGGCAGGCGGCAAACTGTCTCTGGCGCAGTTGTTGCGTTGCCGTGTGCGTTACTTTTGTGATGGCATGGCGATCGGGCGGGAATCGTTTGTCGAGTCGGTGTTCGCGGTTCTGCGTGATGAGTTCACGTCTGGTCGGGAATCGGGAGCGCGCAGGATGATTGGCGGGGATTGGGGGGATCTTTGGGCCGCTCGAGCGTTGCGCGTCAAGCCAGTTGAGTCGGGAGCCCCTGGCTGAGACTTTGCTGGGGAAAGGTCGCAGCTGATGAACGAGCGTTCATTTCCCGGTGCCAGATCTGCATTGGATCAGGTGCGGACGCGATTTAGTCTCATGCCAAGAGGGTATGAGGCTCGCCATCTACATCGCAGCGACCATTAGCTTGTGCCTGAGTGTCTTTCTGATGGTTGGAATTGTTCACCGGACGATTCCTGATCTCCCAGCCAAAAATGTGGTTCTTCCACCTGCCCTTTCAGCCATATCCAATCGCTGGCAACGCCAATTGGTGAACTCGAGGAGCAACTGGTCGGCCTCGATGCGGAGATTTTCGGGCAGGTGCGGGGCGAGATCTGATTGGCGGATGACGAATTCTACTAAGCGGCCAGAGAAGACGTGATGGTGTAGGTCTGCCGCAGGGACGATGGAGCTGTCTCGTAATCGCTCCGCTGGAGGTTTCCTAATCAGCTTGCTGCACGGGAGCCTGCTTGGCTGGATTTGTCTGAACTCGCTCGAAGAGCGTTATGGACGATCCGCCGACTTCTCGGCTTGGAAAAATTTCCATCACGCCCTGGTGACGACCACCGTCGAACCCCGACCGACGACTCTACTCGACGGTCTCCCGTCGCCCTTTCCGACCAGTCCGTAGCAGGTAGGTGAGGATGGAGCTAAGGGCTTGTCAGTAAATAACTCCTACAATCTGCTGGTTATTTTGGCCATCACCCGCGTTAGCTTCCAACTCAAATAGCCCGCTATAATCGCTGAAATCTGCCTTGGTGCTGGCTAAAATTCCT
>JBLHKE010000677.1:0-4414 GCA_047619485.1 Verrucomicrobiales bacterium
CAACTTGTCCAACTTCGACACCGCGAAATCTCGCCGATTAAAAAATTCAGCTTCGCGCCCGACCAGCGCCCGCAGTTTCGCCAGGCCCAAACGCCACTCCTCCACCGCAGGTTCCCCGGCCAGCGCCGTCCCCAGATCGCGCACCCGAACACGCAGCGTCTCACTTGCTTCGGCCAGTCGCGGGTCTCCAACTAAGCGTCGCAGCGCCACATATCGATCCTTCGCCAACGCCCACTCCTCGACGCGTTGCAACTCTGCATCGATCGCCTCATCACAAAAACGGCGAAGCTCTTCCGCTTGCGTCCGCCGCGATTCGACATCCAGCCAGTGCCTCACCCGCCCATCCGAATGGTAGGTGTGTCCCTCGCCGAGCCACTCCTCATAAAAGACCGTCGCCCCGGCCGCCTTCAGAATCTTCACTGCCAACTGAGCCTGCGGAAAATTCGGATCCGTCTCGCCTGTGCCAACCAACACCGAGAGCCCCTGCCCTTCCAAGTTATCGACCTCCTTCGTGTTCGGATCCTTTCCAGCCGCAAAAATCCCAACCGCATGCAAACCCTCACGAGCTTTCGCTGCGATGTAGAAACTCATCCAGCCACCCTTGCTCATTCCGGCGACGAGGTTGCGATCTAGCTTCACCCGTTGGGTTTCCAACTCTTGCCGCACCGCTAGGCACTCTTGCCAATGCGCCCCGCCATCATCACCTGCTGGCACGTGGTCGCGTTTGAGATAGGACATCCCCACCGTGACAAACCCTTCATGCCTGCGCCCGATGCCCGGGTTCGGACTCCCACCCGTGCCATGAAACCAGAACAGCAAATCGTAGCGCCGTGCGGGATCAAATCCCTCTGGGTAATGAACGGTGACAAAACCCTTGTCGGTATTCGGCCGATCGATGCGGTGCTCAGCCAACAAGCGCCCGGGCAATCCGAACATCAGGATAATCAGCAGCAGCTCCTTCATTGATCTATTCTAGGCCTGAGCGGGATCGGGTCCAAACACAAAGAATCCCCTGTGAATTCTCCCTCTCTGTTCTAAGATTCTCGCACCATGAGCCAATCCGATTCCACCCCCACCAAAAAGCCAAAAAAGTTTCGCTGGCTCCTCTGGACAGCACTGGCTGGCATCTTCGTCCTGCTGGCCCTCAGCATCACCGCCGGACTCATCGCCAAATCCTACGTCAGCCCAGACTACATCGTGTCCGCCATCGAGGCCGATAACAACTGCCGCGTCGAGATCGCGTCCACCGAGGTCTCACTGTTCAGCTTCCCAGCCAAAGTTGAGATCAAAGGAGTCAAGATCACCAAGCGCGACGAGCACGCCGACGCCGGCACCAAGCTTGCCGATCGCCCCCCACTTCCTGGCGGGATCATCAATGCCGAGTCGATCACGCTGAACGCCGACCTCATCGATCTGATCCGCAAAAAGATCAGCGTCGAAGATCTCACCATCCATAAACTCTACGTCGCCGAGTTCCTCATCGAGCGCGAGGGAGGCAACAGCCTCGACCCGCTGTTCGACCCGCCGGTCACCGTCAAGGGCAGCCCCAACCCCGAGTTCGAGGAGAAGAGCGAGCGCCGCAAGCTGGCTAAACAGCGCCGCCAGCTGAGCAAAGAAGAACGCAGCCAAGAGGAGGACACCCCATTCGCCATCTCCGAGCTCCCGCTTCCAGCTACGATGCAAGCACTCAACATCACCGACGGCCAGATCAACGCCAAGATCCGCAAGAACAAAACACGCATCACCTTCAGCGACGTCCAGATCAAGATCTCCAAGATCGACCTCGACCCCAACGATCTGAAGAACCACAACCAGGCCAAGGTTTCGATCAAAGGCCACCTCGACATCGAAGATCGCGACCGGACAACTAAATATGCGGACCTCGACATCCAGTCCGAGGGCGACGTCATCCCCTTCGATCCCGTCACTGGCTACATCAACCCGGATCTCACCTACGAGATCACCGTGCTCAAAGGCTCCAAACTCGAGACGATTCCGAGCCTGGTTAAACTTGCCGGCAAGGTAAAAGAGCTCAACGAACTCGGTCTGAAGCTCGACGCCCTCGCCGACAGCGTCACCTTCGAAAAAGATACCAGCGTCACCCTAGGCTATCGCGATCACACGCTCACCATCGCAGACAAAGCAGAGATCGAATTCAACGGCCACCTCCTCACGGTTCACCAGGGTGCCTGGTTGCACACCGGCAGCAACGAGCACGAGGCAGAAGCAGAAGTGATGCTGTCGGAACCAGCCTCCGAGACAGCCCTAGCCAACGCCAGAGAATTCCTCACAGACAAACTCCCAGTCGACAAAGAGGTGGTTCTCAAATACACCGAGAAACTCCTCGCCCCGGTCATCAGAGACGGCCGGATCTTCGTGCCCTTCACCTCCAAAGGCGACCTCAACGATCCCAAAGTCCGACCAGAGGTTGATCTCAAAAGCGTCGCCGAAACCCTCGCCCTCGAAGCTCTCGGAGACATTTTGGACAAAGCCCAGGATGACGCTGGGAAATAGAATCGGCATGGAAAAATCTGTGTAATCTGTGGTTAAAATTCTTCCCAATGTTAGCTGAAACCATCAAAATCGGCACGCTTGCCGGCAAAGGTCCGCGCACCACAGACTACGTCCGCGCCATCCAGCCGCACGGGTTCGAGTGCTTTCAGATCAACTTCGACAAGTCGCTCCAGGAAACCAACCTCCCCGAGCTCGCCACGCAACTCAATGACCTCGGTGCCGACGTCTCCTGCCTCGGGATCTATGGCAACCCGCTCGGCGACCAAGCACTCGACGATGAGACCCGCCATGCCTGGGAGCAACTCATCGATCACGCACCCGATTTCGGCACCGACCTCGTCTGCGGGTTCACTGGTCGGGTCTCGGGTGAATCGATCCCCGACTCGATCCCCCGCTACGCCGAAGTGTTCGGGGATCTCAGCAGACGCGCTGCCGACCGAGGCGTTCGTATCGCTTTCGAAAACTGCCCGATGGGCGGCAGCTGGAATAGCGGCGAGTGGAACCTCGCGCACAACCCGCCGGCCTGGGAGCTCCTCTTCAACGCCATTCCGTCCGACAACATTGGCCTCGAGTGGGAACCCTGCCACCAGATGTGCCAGATGATCGAACCGCTCCCACAGATCCGCGAGTGGGGGCACAAGTTCTTCCACATCCACGGCAAAGACGCCAACGTCCGCAAAGACCTGATTCAGAAATACGGCATCATCGGCAAAGAATACGGCGTCGAACATCGCCACCCCGGGTTTGGCGATTGCAACTGGACGCACATCATCAGTGAACTGCGGCGGGTGAATTTCCACGGCTCGATCGACATCGAGGGCTGGCACGATCCTGTCTACAAGGACGACCTTGAGCTAAGCGGCCAAGTCCACGCACTTGCTTACCTCAAGAGTTGCCGCACCAATTTCGTGCCGAACCCCGAGGGGTTCTAGAAGCGGCAGAGAGTGTAGCGCCTTTAGAGGCTGCGTCCGCCTAACTAAACGGCCTGTCCAAAATCTCCAGCGTCTCGTTCCGTTCGGTCAAAAACCGCTCCATGTAAACATCGCTCAGCAGCACCACCCACTGTCCCTGCGAATCCGACGCGAGCGAGCATCCCGACGGCAAGATCACCATCGGCGGTTCTTCCGTCACAGCCTCGCCACCCTTTTCGCGCACCCAGCGAACCGTCTTCCAAGGCGCCGCCTCCACGCGGCACTCGGCCTTGTATTCTGTCTCCAAACGGTACTGCAACACCTCGAATTGCAGTGGCCCAACCGCGCCAATCAACGGCACACGTTCGAGGCTTTTATACACATCAAACTGCTGCGCCACGCCCTCTTTCAGTAGCTGGTCGATCCCCGATCGGAAACGTTTCATGTTAGTCGTGTCCACGTTCCTGACGAACGAAAAACACTCCGGAGTGAAGCGCGGCATCTCCTGGAAAGCGATTTTCTTGTCCGTTGTCAGCGTATCGCCAATCAGGAAATCGTAGTTCCCAACCAGAGCGAGGATATCTCCCGCACAAGCGAGGTCCAAGGTCTCACGATCTTGCCCGAACAGGCGCTGCGAGTTCGCCAGGCGGACAGTTTTTCCGGTGCGCGAATTCGTCACCTGCATGTCCCTCTCGAACGCCCCCGAAACGATCCGGATGAATGCCGCACGGTCACGGTGCTTGGGGTTCATGTTCGCCTGGATCTTAAAAACGAAGCCCGAAAAATCTTCGTTCATTGGATCGATCAGGTCGTCACCAGACACGCGTGGTGCCGGTGGCGGCGCGAGCTCAAGGTAACGCTCAAGCATGATCTGGACGCCAAAGTTATTCATCGCCGAACCGAAGAACACCGGCATCTGTTTGCCCGCCAACACCGCCTCCATGTCCAACTTTTCAGTCACCCCATCAAGCAGCTCGATCTCCTGCACC
>JBLHKE010000678.1:0-4411 GCA_047619485.1 Verrucomicrobiales bacterium
TCTCACAGAACCAAAACCATTCACCGCTTGGACGACACCAGAGGCTCTCGGTGAAATGGCCGAACGGTGGTCAACCGAACCGATGATCAAACTCAAAGACCCGCACCCATTCTCGATCTGGACATTGTCGTCTAGCGCGGGGAAATCGAATCCTGCGAACCCAGCAGACGCTGCTCCCTCTTTGCCAGCCGCGATCCGTATCGAAGAGCCCAACGCCCACTCGATCTGGACGACTGTCGAGGGGCTCGCTGCTGCTTCTGCCCGCTGGATTCCTAGCAACGCGACCGCGAAGGTCGAAGCGATTCCGATCGCTTTCAGTTCCTCGACGGAGAGTTCTGAGGATGGACAGACAGAGCGGTCGAACATCACCCCATTTCCAACCGGCGATTCCGATTCCGACGCCGAAGCTCAGCAAGAACCCGAGACAATCTCCAATTTCGCAAACCAAAACAACATGGAAGACCACACCACCAACCCAATCAAGCTCGCCAACTCGAACGCATTCACCCTCTGGTCCACCCCGGACAAGTGGACGCCAAACCTCGTCTCGGCCAGCGCAGGAACTCCTGTGAACCCGGCAGGTGAGGTTGAGAGTTCAGCTCCCGCCGCAGCGCTCGCTGACACACCCGAGCCTAAAACTAAATCTCCTACCGCCGAGCAACCCGCCGTGAGTGGCGACAGCGACGGTGTAGGCTTCTGGAAGTGGGCGTTTATCCTGGCCTCCGTGCTCGGGGTCGGCATCATCGCTAGCCAGGCGATCGCCCTCGGCGAAGCGAAAGAGAACAATAAGATCGAGATCGCATCGCGTCTCAAGGTCGCGGGAGATCTAGAGATGCAGAAGGCAGCAAACCTCGACCTTACCGATCAGCTAGTCGCGTCCGAGGCGAAGATCCAAGCGGTCTCGAACCAGAAGGCCGACATCGAGGTGGAGATGGGGAGAACCGAAGCCGCGATGACGGAGCAGATCACCAAGCTTGACGGCACTGTGGCGGTACAGAAAAAAGAGCTGGCCGCCAAGGCTAGCACAGTCGGCGGCATGGAGACGGCGCTCGGCACGATGAAGTCGGAGAACGAGGCCGCCGCGAAGAAGATCGCTGGTCTCGCCGAGGAGATCGAGGCGAAGGCGAAGGCCTTGAAGGAATCCGGCACTGCCCTCGACGCTGCCAAGGCGCAAGCCAGCAAGCTGGAGACTGCATCGAAAGAACTCGACGCGAAATTGAATATGAGCGGCAACGACCAAGACGCGCTGACAAAAGAATTGCAGGCCTCGAGCGACGCGCTGTCAGCTGCAAAACAGGCGTCAGCTGAGCTCGAGAAGCAAGTCGCGGAAATGAAGGCGAAGATCGAAGCGCTTCAGAAGCCGGTTCCAGCGGAGTAAGCTCGACCGCTGCCGCACGGCTGGGTGATATACAGAATTCACGCTGCTGGCAGTAGTTGCACGAGTGAAGCCCGGTGTGCTACGCTGAGGGATGAAACCCTCAATTTCGGCTCGGATTTTTCCCTTCGCCGTCGTTTTCCTCATCGGCTTATTGACTTCGACTCCGGCTGCGACCTTGACCGACGCGCGGATCACCGAGTTTCTCGCCAGCAATGATGAAGGGATCGAGGACGTCGATGGCGATCCTTCCGACTGGATTGAAATCTGGAACTCCTCGGGAAGTTCAGGCGACCTCGGCGGCTGGTACCTCACCGACGATCCGGAAAACCTGAGCAAGTGGCCACTCCCCGCGGTCGAGCTCGGGACCGATGGCTATCTCGTCATTTTTGCTTCCGAGAAAGATCGCAGTGATCTTGCCGCGGAGCTCCACACCAACTTCAAGTTGCAGGCATCTGCCGGCGGCTACCTCGCTCTGGTCAAACCAGACGGCCTGACCATCGCCAGCGAGTTTACAAACTACCCCGCGCAGCACGCCGATATTGCCTACGGCACCGGCTTCGAGACTGCCCAACCGATCACCCTGGTCGAAACCGGCGATGCGGCCAAGTGGAAGGTTCCGACCGGTCCGGTGGCGGATTGGGATCAGTCGGGGTTCGACGACTCGGCTTGGTCGGACGCCACGACTGGCATCGGCTACGACAATTCCACTGGTGGCTACATCGAATTTTTCGGTGAAGGATTTGAGGCGGTGCGTGAAGATATGCGAACGAAGAATGCCACGATCTACATCCGCATCCCCTTTGAACTCGCGGATCCTGCTGGTGTCACGAACCTCGTTCTCAGCGCTCGTTGGGAGGATGGATTCATCGCCTACCTGAACGGAGCCGAGATCCACCGCGAGCGCGCGCCGGGCGCGCCAGTTTGGAACTCGACGTCGGATCCTGACACTGATCGCAACGAACAGGATGCGGTCACCTTTTTTGAATACCCTCTCGGCGGCGCGAACCTCGTGGCTGGCACGAACGTGCTAGCAGTGCAGGGCTTAAACAAAGCTTCGGGCAGTTCGGATTTTCTGTTCTCCCCGAGGTTAACCGCCACCAAGCAGGATCTCACCAATCTGATTGCAGGTTATTTTGCCGCTCCTACACCTGGCGTGCAGAATGCTGACCGGCTCGATGGCATCACCGCAGATACCAAGTTCAGCGTCGACCGCGGCATTTACAGCGAGCCCTTCGAATTGGCCATCACCAGTGCCACTGCGGAGGTGACGATCCGTTACACGACCGATGGGACGCCGCCGGGCGAGGATGCAGGCACGGTCTACTCGAACCCGATCGCCATCAGTGAGACCACCGTCGTCCGGGCGATCGCTTACAGGCTGGGGTTCCGACCAACGAACGTGGATACCCACACCTACCTGTTCCCGGCCGACGTAGTGACCCAGACGGCGATGCGCACCGCGATCACGCAAGATCCGGTCTACGGGCCGCAGATGATCGATGCGCTCAATTCCATTCCTAGCATCTCGCTGACCTTCGACGGCAGCGACATCGACCGCACTGAGATCCCTGTATCGGTCGAACTTTTAAATTTCGAGTCTGGCGCCAAACAGGTCGATGCCGGGGTGGTGCGCTACGGTTCCTACGTCACGAATTTTGCAAAACGCAGCATCCGCTTGCAGTTCCGCTCGCAGTACGGTCCGAGCCGTCTCGACTACCCGCTCTTCGAGAACATGGACTACAAAATTCCACCCACCGAGGACTTCGACAGCCTCGATATTCGCGCTAGCAACCATGACATGACCCACCGCGGTGCGTATCTATCGAACCGTTTCACTGATGATTCGATGATCGAGATGGGCAATATCTCGCCACACGGCCGCTTCGTGCACCTCTACTTCAATGGTCAGTACCGCGGGCAGTATCATCTCCGCGAGCGCTGGAATGCAGCGATGCTGGCAGATTACTTTCCCGGCAAGGAGGACGAGTTCGATACCATCAATGCGAACAATAGTGGGAGTCAATTTTTGACCGGTGCACTGCAGGACGGCGATCTCACCGATTGGAACCAGATCATGTCCCTGCTGGACGGCGCGACGCCGTATAGTTCGGTCAAAGACAAGCTGGATGTCGCCGACCTCATCGACTTCATGTTACTCTGGACGTCTGGCCAATCCGAGAGCGAGTTCCGTGCCGGTGGATCGGTGGAGAACGGGGTTGGCTTCAAGTTCCAGATGAAAGATGCCGACGGCTTTTTGCGCCCGCCCGACGGCAACCACTTGGTGACCCACAACGGTCCGCTGTTCGCTATGACGGATTTTCGCAACGAGGGGGACCCTGATTTTAAAATGCTGCTGGCGGATCGGATCCACAAACATTTCTTCAACAATGGGGCGCTGACGCCGGCTAAAAATATCGCGCGACTGCAGCGGCGGGTCGATGAGACGACGCTGAGTTTCATCGCGGAGGCCGCGCGCTGGGGATCGCACAGCAATCGCGCGAACCACACCCCAGCACAGTGGATGAGCTACCAAAATAACCTCATCAACAACCATTTTCCTAATCTCACCGCCGGACAGGTCACCAAGTTTCGGACGGCCAACATGTACCCGGATATCATTGCACCCGTCCTGTCGCAGTTTGGCGGGTCAATTCCTGCGGGCGCTGGCATCACGATGTCGACCGATGCGGTGAAAATCTACTACACGGTAGATGGCAGCGACCCGCGCCTGCCAGGAGGTGCGATCAGCGGCTCGGCGATCGATGCCCCCATCGAGGGCGGTGTGGTCGAGCCAGAGGATTTCGTCGTCACCGGATCGGACTGGAAGTACCTGGATGATGGTAGCGATCAGGGAACCGCCTGGCGTATGGTCGGTTACGATGATTCTAGCTGGGCGTTCGGGCCGTCGGAACTCGGCTACGGCGACCGCAACGAGGCGACCAGCGTCGGCTTCATCGACCTCGATCCTTCGTCCCGCCTCGAGCGAAATGCGACGACCTACTTCCGTCACAATGTGACGATCGAATCCCCAGC
>JBLHKE010000679.1:0-4399 GCA_047619485.1 Verrucomicrobiales bacterium
CTACAGCATCCTCGGGACCGTGCCCCGAAGAGAAGACGCGACGATCGATGCTGCCACAGGCTCGGTTTCCTGGCAACCGACCCTCGCTGACTCTGGGCAGGCATTTGTTCTATACCTAGCTGTGACTGCCGATGGAGAAACTTCCGTGACGCGATCGGAAATCAACCCCGGCGATGACGCCGATTCCGATGGTATCCCAGATCTCTGGGAGGCCGAGCACGGGCTCGATCCATACTTTCCAGACGCCAAAGATGATCTAAACGGCGACGGAATTCCCAATCTCCTTGCCTTCGCACCGGGCATCGACCCACGGCTTTCGGCCATGGATGCACTCCCTGAACCGCGTTTCTACAACGGACTTACCAACATGACACTGGATCAAAATCCCGATGCCTCCCACCTGATCTTCTCGCCGGAGTATTCTGAGGACATGGTCACCTGGCACTCGCCACAAACCAATCCAGAGATGTTCAACATTTTTTACCAAGTGGAGCCACCACGCATGGAAATCCAGATTTCAAGAGCGCCGGATCTCAAGAGGTACTTCGTTCGGCTCAATGTCTACACAACGCACGATTGAGACATCGACCTATTTCATCTGGTGCTCTCCGCGCGGCTGATTGGGCAAATTGGGAGCAGGCTGCCGTCATCGACTACCTCCGCGAGGAGAACCGGAGCCGGAGCAGAGGACTGAAGGCTCGCGTATGGAAACAGAATCACCGCAGCTGGATCTCGATATCCTGGCGGAGATACTGGCAAACGCCATTGACGTCTTCACACACGTAGTAGAAAGCGGCGCCCGTGAGGCTCGGCGGAAGCTGTGCCGAGTCGCCTGCCGGGCGCACCTCGAATTCGACGCTGCGCTCTTCGTCTGTCGTGAGTTCCTCAGGGCGGGCAGGTGGTGGCTGCTGGTCGATAATTTTCACGAGCGGGTTCATCTCGGCGAAGAACGCCAGCGCACCAGCGTCGTTCGTCCAGTGAACCTTCTTCGATCCACTCGGTCGAAACCGCAGGTGGACTCGGAAAGCAGGTTTGGATTTATCGGTCGAGGGCACGACGGTTTGTTCGACTTGGACGAGCTCGAGTGTGTCGCGAGGAATCTTGCCGCCAGGATCCGGGTGCGACGCTGTCCCGCTCGAATTCTTTGCCTCACGGGAGCTGGCAAACTCGGATCCCCCAGGTTCTGCTGCCAATCGGTGGGGAATCTCACCGCGTGCGATGATCACCTCGCGCGCCTCGTTGACCCAGTCGTAAAACGAGTAGGGTTTGTCGAGGCGCGGCCCATACTGCTGGATCCTCCGCCTCCAGATATACTGGCTGGGATTGAGCTCCAGTGCTTTCCGCCAGGCGGCGACGGCTTTCGGGAAATCGCCAGGTTGTCGCTCTGTTGAATCGAAACGCATCCGGTAGGCGACACCGAGCCGGAAGAACGGGATGGCGTCTGCCGGTCGTGCGGCGGTTCTCTTTTCCAGTTGCCCAACCGCTTCATCTAGCGCGGCCTCGCCCCCCCACAGCAAGGAATGTTCAGCCGAGTCGACCGCCGGCGAAATATCTGGCCGGTCGATCTTGGCGGGCTTCTGGTAGTCAGTCGCGAGGAAGGATTCGAAGTCTGCGGATCTCGGATTTTTAAAGCGGATAATTCCGTGCTCATCGATGAGGAACGTGTGAGGGATCGCGTCGACCCCGAGCAGGTTCAGGGGATCCGACAACACCTTCCACCCCATCTGCTGCCACTGCATAAAAAGCTTGGCGCGATCGGGATGTTGTTCCTCGACGATGCCGAGCACGGTCAGTTCTCCGCGCGCCACAAGGTCTTTTGTCTTGGCATGCCACCCGGGCACGTGCTTGCGACAGCCTGCTCACCATGAGGCGAACAGATGGAGCACCAGCTTCTTGCCGAACTGATCACCGAGTAACGTCTCCTCGCCAGATTCGATCGATGGGAGCGTCACCGTGGGGAATGCTTTACCGGGAGACAGATCGTGAGCCGCGATCGCTGGCAGTTGCATGCCTAGACAGAGAAGTAATTGGAAAATCGTTTTCATAGGAAAGGCAGGAGCAAAAATGAGGAGATGCCAAAAGCTACGCTAGCACCGATCCGAAAAAACATCGCATCACCATCTTCGGCAATCGGGATCGAATCGCGGTAGGCAGCCCGCACGGTGCCGTCAGGATCGGAGACGATCCCAGTGCAATCGAAACTCCTGGCACTAGTGGATGGTCGCGGCTACTCCACTCGCAGTTCGAAGCTCTCCGAGTGGCTATTGAACTCGGGGGCATACATGCATTCGATATTGGCGATGCCGGTCTGGTATTCGCCTTTGTGCACGACGCGGGTCGAGTATTCGAAGACGTAGGTGCCTTTGGGTAGGTAGTCGATAAAGAAGTGGCTGGCGGTGTCACGGGTGGATTCGTAGTAGGCGAGGCCGTCTTGGAATTTGTAGCGTGACAGGACGTTGACCGGCTCGGTTCCCGAACCGCGCTGGTCTTTGAGGTGGATGTATTCCATGTCGCGGTCGACGCGCAGGATGAGGCGCACGACTAGCTCGTTGCCGACATCAAGCGCGCCCACCAGCGGCTCGAGGGTCGGTCCCTTGTCGGTGTTCACCTTTTTGAACAACGCCTTCTTCAAGGTCAACGGCGTGCCCTCGTGTGAGGTGATATTTTTCATGTCCTCCATGTATTGCCAATGGACGCTGCCCCAGGCGACGCCGTCGTCGATCTTCTTCACGGTGATGTCGCCGAGCTTCGGTTTGATGTCGCCACCGTGACGGCGTTCTTCGTAGAAGCCGGTGCCAGCTTCTACTTTCTCTGGCTTGATCACCTCACCGCCGACCGCGACTTCGACGAGAGCGTCGCTGGCGAGGATGTCGGTGCCGCGCAGTAGCAGGCCATAGACAGCGTCGGCGGTGGCCTTGGTGGTTTTCCAATCCTGCGTCTGCTTCTGCTTCAAGAGCCAGATTCGGCACTCCTCGACGGCTTCCTGGTCGTCCATGATCTCGTCGAAAGCTTCGATCATCATCGCCTGGGATTCGATCGGTGCGCGGTACCACCAGTAGGACATCTCGGTGTCGCGCCAGAACATGCCCATCTCCTCGTCGGTCTTCGAAAATTCCTTGATGGACGCCATGATGTCACGTGGTGTTTTCTTGTCGCCGAAGCGCTGCAGGGCGAGCGCCAAGTGCGCCTTGCTCTGGCGGTTGCCGAGTTTGAGCCAGTACTGGCGTCCCTGGCCGAGGAAGTAATCCACCGCCTCCTTGTGCGGCTTGCTGATCGCTTTGTCCTCGAGGAAAAAACTGCGCCCGTAGAGGTAGAGGGCGATGGTCGGAGAGAGGTGGTTGTTCTCCTTGTGGCCGTGTTTGAGGATGTCACGGTAGATCTTGTCGATCCAGCCGTCGAGGTGATTGAGTGACTTGATGGCGAGCGAGGGGTCGATGTCGGTGTCGAGGTGGCGCAGACGACCGAAGCCGGTGGTGATGTAGAGCGTGATGTAGTCGTTGCTGCGTCCGCCGGGGAACCACGGCCAGGCGCCGTCATCGAGCTGCATCTCGCCGAGCTTGCGCATCAGACTGGCCATCTCGGATTCGAGGCGGTTGTTCTCGAAAAGAATTCCGACATTCTTGCGTGCTTGGCTCTCGTTCATGGCCTGGCGGAACCACGGGGTTTCCTCAAGCATGACCGCCTTCAGATCCTGGTTCTTCTCTAGCGGGCTGTCGAGGGCATCCGTGCCACGCCACTGGTCGAAGATGCGACGAATCTTGGGATCCGAATTGGCGATGTGTGCGGCCAGGGTGTTGGCATAGAGGCGGTTGAAGGTCTGTTCGGCACACTGGTGCGGGTATTCCATCAGGTAGGGCAGCGCCATCACCGCATACCAGGATGGGTTGGAGACCATCTGCACGGTGTAGGTTTTGCTCTGCAGGGAATCCGACTTGCCGGAGGCGAGCAGCTTGTCGAACTTGAACGTCTTCTCGCCCTTGCCGCGGATCGGTAGCGGTAACGATTCTGTGACTAGGATCCGGCGCGAGAGCACCGGGAGAAATCCCTGTTCGCCATCGGAGAGTTTGCCGGTGGAGCCGACGGCTTTGTAGGTGAGGAATCCCTGGTCGTCCGGGACTTTGATGCGCCACGAGAAGCTCTTCGATTGCTTGGCCGGAATGTCGAAGGCCTGGTCGAGATTTTCCAAACCGAGCGCGGCATCGACCGACTGGTTGCTGCGGGCATCGTTGAAGGTCAGGCGCACGGTTCCCTGTTGGGCGACTGCCGACTGGTTAGATACTTTGACGGTGAACTCGAGCTGGTCACCCTCGCGCAGGAAGCGCGGCGGGTTTGGCTGCACCATGATGTCTTTCGAGGTGATGGCCTTGTCTTGGAGGTAGCCGGAGCGCAGTTGTTTGTC
>JBLHKE010000680.1:0-4396 GCA_047619485.1 Verrucomicrobiales bacterium
TTAGAATTCCGATCCAGATCCGTTTGCTGGGGAGGATTTAAATGGATTTAATGACGATTCAGCGAGCGGATCTGGGCGAATTCTAAAATGATTCTTGCCGGAGCGGGTAAGTCCGACAGGCTCCTAGCCCTATGCACCATCATCACCGCCAACGCGCAGATCCGCCGCGGCAGTCGCAAGGCCACCGGCGAGCGTGCGATAGTCGAGCACGGCGGCAAGCAGCGCTACTTCTGCCTGTATGTCCCAGCGAACGGCGCGGACAAACCGCGCCCGCTGCTCGTCATGCTGCACGGTGGTAGCGGCAACGCGGAGGTCACCTCGGGCATGGGTTTCACGCGGCTGGCAGAGCGCGAGAATTTCGTCGTCATCTACCCGGAAACCACCAACCGGCACTGGAATGACGCCCGCACCCGCAATGTCATCGTCGACACTGCGGGCGACAACGACGACGTCGGGTTCATCAGCGCGTCGGTAGACGAGGGGTCGCAAGGGACAAAAGATCGATCCACGGCGCATTTTTATCAACGGTTTCTCCAATAGCGAAATGATGAGTCACCGGATGGGGATCGAGAGGGCGAATCTATTCACCGCCATCGCGCCCGGCATTGGCGGCATCCCGAAACCGTTCGACACGGAGAAGAAATTCAAGCCATCGGAATCGATCTCGGTATTGATCTTATAGAATACCCAAGATCCGCTGGTGCCGTATGAGGGTGGCAAGTTGACAGTGAACTTGATGCCCAGCCTGCGACCCAACAAGGAGCGCGATCACGGCGCGATCGTCTCGACCGATAAGACGCTGACACTCTGGAAACCCGCCAACGGCATCCTCGGCGAAGCCAAGGTGGGCAAATTTCCAGATCCGGACAAGCTGAACGGCTGCCCGCTCGAGCGCAGCACTTGAACAACCGGTCCGGATGGGCTGAGGTCGAATTGATCAAGGTGATCGGCGGTGGGCACAGCGTTCCTGGAGCACGCCAATATCTGCCTGAAAAAATCATCGGCAAGACCTGTGGCAACGCCAAAGCGCCGGAGCTGATCTGGGAGTTTTTAGCAAGACATCCGAAACCAGATCGTCGGCGGCGAGCGAATTCTATTTCTCCTGTGGAATAAGCCGCTCGCCGGGGCATCCTACCCACGATGAAAACTGGAGCACTCCTAAGTCTAAGCCTGATCCTCGTCACCGCCGCGATTCCGCTGACGGTGATCAGTTGCAAACAAGAAGCCGCCGTCCCGACGAAAGCCGTCGTCGAGGCCAAGTTCCACTACGCAGTCGCGATGAGCGGCATCGTGTGAGGCGGTTGCCAATCGAGCGTCCGTGCGGCGTTCAGTGATCTACCAGGCTTTGTCAATCTCAGCTTCACCAAGGGCGATCTCCCCGGTGAAAAGAACGTCCTTTTACATGTGGATGATCCATCGATCACAAAGGAGATGCTCGTCAACTCCCTCGGTGACAACGCAAAACGGTACATCGTCAAAGGCGTTACACAGCGATAAATGCCGCACTGAGCCGCTGGGAGATTCTCAAAAATGGCGTCTGGCGGTCGATCGTTCCCATGCCATCATGAGTTGATTCCTCCCAGCCATGAGCGCTTCCACTACCTCCGACCTCACCCCGCCACCACCCCCGAGCCACAAGGCCAAACGCTCTTGGTGGAAGATCATTCTCGTCATATTGCTGCTGCTGGCGATTCTCGTTGCCGGTCTGTGGTGGTGGTACAATCGCGCCATCCAGCCGATCAACCTCGGCGCTGACGAGAAAGCCATCCTCGACAAAAAACTCGAGGCAATCAGTCCAGGATTTGGCCACGCAGACACCAACACCGCTGCATCCTCCAGCGAACTAGACGCCTCGGAAACCGCACCGGCCTACGAGAAGGGGAAGAAGGAGTTCGAGATCACCGAACGCGAACTCAATGGCCTGCTCAACGAACACACCAAGTTTGGTGACCAGTTGAGCTTCGAGCTAGTCCCCGGCGCAGTGCACGCCCGCATCGCCACCGATCTTGAAGAGGGCATGCCCCTAGTCGGCGGCAAGAAGCTCAAGGCGCGGGCGCGATTTTTCATCGAGACCCGCGACGGAATCCCCGAGCTCATCCTGGACGACCTCACCGTCTGGGGCATCTCCTTGCCCAATGATTGGCTCGGTGGCATGAAGGGTCAGAACCTTCTCGGAGAAGTGTTTGGGAGCGGCGAGACCAGCCTTGCGGGCATCGAGAGCCTTGTGATCGAGCGCGGTCGTTTGATCATCAGGCTCGCAGACTAACGCGGGAGCGCATCCGGAAGCATGAAGGTGGAGGGGTCGCTGACGAGTGCTCCGACGAGGCCCGGGTGAAATTGGTAGCTTGCCTCGGCGGGATACCGAAGCTGCGTAGGTTCGTCATCCTGCCAGATTTCTGACAACCGAACCATCTGAAACCAAGCATCACGGACTAGCAACGGCTTCAACACCACCACTGAGTCCGTCTAGCTGTTCAGGGACGACGTGCCACCCGGATCGATCGGCTTGATCTTCAAGGCCCGTGCCGCCTTGAAGTCATCCCAACCACCACCAGCCATGCTCCGCGACGCCGTCTTCCGATCGGCCGTGAATACCTCCCGCAGCACGGCGAACACCGATTCGATGAACGACTCGCGCCCAACCGCCAGTCCGTCGCTGAAATAGCGCACCCGGCAGCGTAGCATTTGTGCCAACGACAGCTTCCCACCAGCCGCCCAGACCTTCTCGATCACCGCCCGCGACAGCCCGGCGCGCCCTGAGTTCTCCTCGCCGATCCCAAACAGGATCTTCCGATAACGCGGTGCCGCATCGCCCCAGTGGGCATTCTGCTTCAGGTCGGACAAGGTCGCAGAGATCCCGCGACGCGCGGCGCGGTCGCCCGCCACCGCCTCGCTGTAACCACACCAGCGGTAGTCGACCGGATCGGCAACCATGCCAGCTCTAACTGAATTCAAATCAATGTAGGCCACCACTTTGAGCAATGAATTCCAGTGCCCCTCGACACTCACGCTTTTAAATCGAGCCTCCCACAGTACACCGATGCGCTCGTGTTTCCGGTTGAACCACGAGGTGAATTTCTGTTTCAGCGTCTTCATGAACTCGCTCATGTCGAACATCCGCTTCAGGAATCTAACCCGCAGCTTCTCCAGCACGCTTCCACCAAAACGCTGCGCTTCCGCGAACTCCCACTCAACCGCCACCATCGCTTCAGAGCAGTAGAGCGACCGGCAGCGATCCAAGATCTCATCGTCAGTCAGTGCCCGCGCTGGCAGAGGTGGCACCTCCAGCAAGACGTGGAAATGATTCGAGAGGATCGGCCAGGTCAGCACTCGCACCCCTGAAAACGCCTCGACCTGCCGCATGATTTTGCGAAAGACATCCCGCTCATGTGCTTCAAAAACAAACCGCCGGCCCCCACAACCCGACTGAGACAATGGTAATACGAACTAGATCAAACAGAAGAAAACATAACACGACGACGGGACATAGCTAATATATACATATGCCATGGGATAATGCAAGAACTTTCTCACGCGCCGAACTGTTAGCACGGGTTCGCGCTCTACTGCACCGCGCCGAACAGTGTGGCAAACAAGTCTTCAAAGTCCTAAAAATCGGCGATGCGACCATCGACTTTATCCAGATGACGAAACGCTGCAGTGGGCATGATCCGTATCTCGCACCCAAAAAATTCGGAGGGCTAAGGCTCCTCGCTGAGGCCGACGCGGGGTTGGCGTGCTGAGGAATTTTTCGATACGGTGTGGGATTACGACAGCTTCCCAACGATGCGTTACGCCAACAACCGCCTCACCGTTTTCAGCAGTAGCCAACCGCTAGTCAGATGAGTCGCGCCTTACTAAGCTCCGATGAAGTGGTGTGAATGAAAGCGGTGGTCAGGCGGCTTTCTCCTGCCAGAAGATTCCCCACTCTTTGTTCGCGCGCATCACCCGGAGCTGAGCCATGTCTGCTGCGGTCTCTTTCTTCCACCACGCCCCCGGGATTTTCAGACGCTGCTGGAGCAGGTGGCGGTGGGTGCTCTCGACCTCCCCGAGCCTATCGGCAACTCCGCATCGATCGCGCCCTTGTAATCGAGTTGGTCTTTCCGGTTGCTCAAGTAACGCCAGCATCGGCGCACTGGCGCTTCCTTTTCGGCCACCTCCTCCGCCTCCTGATTGCTTTCCAGCTCGCGTATCACTTCTTTGAATCTGTTTTCTTTGAGCCGCTTCTTCTGCTTCTCCATCCACCGCTTCTTCCCGGCTGGCGTGCCCTCGCCTGGGCAGCCCTCCGCCGCCTCGCCCAAGTACTCGCACACGTGGTAGAAGTCGAGCCGGTAGCCGCCCTGTGTGCCGAACTGCTCCTCGTACTGCGCGGCGATCCATGCCGCCCCATCGCCCA
>JBLHKE010000681.1:0-4394 GCA_047619485.1 Verrucomicrobiales bacterium
GATAAAATCCCCGCTGTCTTCGTTGCTAAAGCGCCCACTATCACCAAATAGCTTAGCGTTTATCGCCTCGCCAGCGGGAATTTTCTCTGCGCCCCATTTCCACAGCAGGTTTCCGGAGGTGCCCTACAATCTGCTGATTATTTTGGCCATCACCGCCGTTAGCTTCCAACTCAAATAGCCCGCTATGATCGCTGAAATCCGCCTAGG
This sequence comes from Verrucomicrobiales bacterium, assembly GCA_047619485.1. Lineage (GTDB taxonomy): Bacteria > Verrucomicrobiota > Verrucomicrobiia > Verrucomicrobiales > DEV007 > JBLHKE01. The sequence continues at coordinate 208 of JBLHKE010000681.1, forward strand.
TGCTGGCCAAAAATTCTCTGCATCTCTGCACAGTTTATTTCGCAACAGACCGTAAGGGCTTGTTCGGAAATAAGCCCGAGCGTTCTAGATCAGGGCGCCCATCCGCTCCTGAACCTGGGCTTGCCACTTTTCAAGAAACACCAATTCGCGCGCTGCGGATGAGAGCGCCTCATGCTGCTCGACATCGACGCCCTCGAGACCCGATTCGATCTCCCGCCGCCGATCCATCAATTTTCCACCCGCCGCCATCAGCGCCTGCTGCACACGGACCTCCTCCCCCGCAAGCAACGCCTTCGCCACCGCTGAGCTAGCGCCATTGCGCTTCGCAATCAGCGAGTCCGCCCTGGAAAACATCTCTCCAAGTTCGGCAAATAACGCCATCAGCTCCGCGGACATCATGCCGGTCGATCCCAACTTAGTGCCATTCTCAAGTTCCAGCAGATGCTTCAGCCGCGCACTTGGCGAACGCAACACCCGTTGCGCTTCATTAATTGCCGCGAACTTCCGCTCGTCGCCACCTTCGGCGTCCGGGTGCAGCTCACGGCTCAGCTCGTGAAATCGCTCGCGCACCAAGTTCCCATCGAGCGCTGCCGAGCGCGGCAATCCCAGCGCAGCAAAATGATCCACCGACTGCGCCATCCGAATCGCTAGGCCGCGAAACTCTCCCCACAGGAACAGGTCACCTCGGCATTCGGGTTACTCACCTTAAATCCACCACTCTGCAGGTCCTCGCTGAAGTCCAACTCCGAGCCGCTCACAAATAGCGCGCTCTTCGGATCGATGACGACGCGAACGCCGCCAGACTCGACCATCAGATCACGGTTCGCCGGTCCATCGACCAGATCCATTTTATACTGGAGCCCCGAGCAACCGCCACCGACCACGGCGACACGCAGCGCCCCGTGTTCAGCGCGCCCCTGCTTCTTGAGCAAGCCCAACAGACGCTGCGCCGCATTCGGCAGCACCTTGATCAGGCTCTCGTTGCCAATCTTGTATTTGATCTCTTTGGTCTCTGCTGTGGCACTCATATCTCTTTGGGTTTGAGCGTCACTCTGCGGCACGCCCGGCATTTTTCCACCGATAATACCAGCGGTGCAAGCGATCGGGTGAGACCCCCAGGCGGAACAGAAACACCAGTGTCACATTCTGCACCTTGCGCCAGACCGCCCCCTCCGCCTTGAATTTGCGCATCGACGTCCGCAGTGGAGGATCGATCAACGTCACCTTGCCAGAACGGCGCAGGCGCTTGGAAAAATCCACGTCTTCCATCAGGGGAATCACACGGAATCCACCCATCCCCTCGTAGTGCGAGCGGCGCACGAACACCGACTGATCGCCATACAAGACCCCTATGTAATTGCTGTAGAGGCGCACGATCGGTTCACTCCAGCCAACCTTCGGGTGGTGCGCTCTAATATCTTTATAGAATGCCCCACCAACCAGTTCAGGATCCCCCACCATCACTCCCCGTAAGGACTCGTAGTGTGCCTGACTGAGGAACGTATCCGAGTGGTGGAAAACAAGCACGTCGCCACTCGCCACCCGCGCCCCAGCATCGAGTTGCCCGCCCCGATTTGGTTTTTCCACCTCGACGTACATTGCCCCAAACCGCGCCACCAGCTGCCGCACCGCCACACGGTCGTCCGACGCATCCGCCACCAGCACCTCCGGTTTCGGGTCTAGCACCTCCAACCACTCCAGCGCCACCGCCAGTCGCGCGGCGTCGTTCCATACGGGAATGACAAAACTGACCGACAGGCTCATGCCGCCATCACCTCTCCGAGAATCCTGCGTGCCACGATCCCGAGACCGACGGTCGCGATCAGCCCGACCCCGACCAGCACCGCCGAGGTCTGTGGCTCCGATCCACCCGCCGCCCCCAGCCCAACGTAGACCAAGGTCGCCGGCACAATTCCGAGCGCTGTCGCCAGTGCCGCCTGCCAGAAATTCGCGCCACTCACCCCGGCGACATAATTGGTCACGACCAGCGGCACCAGCGGGGTTAGCCGCAGCATTAGCAACACCCGCCAACCGCGCCGTGCGACCGCCTCGCGCAACGAAACGAGCCGTGGGCGTTTGTCGACAAAAAGGTTAACACGTCCACCAAAGATCCAACGCGACAACAAGAAGCACAGGCAACAACCCGCCGTGATCCCCAGCCACGCGGTCAACATCCCGACCCACTGCCCGAGCGCCAGCCCGGACACGATCGCCATCAGCGATCCCGGCATCCCCACCGCCGTCGACAACATGATCACCAGGCCAAGAACCACCGCCGCCCACGCACCGAACTGCGCAACCCAAACCCGAGCGGGCTCCAGCCACCCCTCCACCGGAAGCTTGGCACGCAAGAAGAACACCAGGCAGATCACCACCAGCAAGACCAGCGTCCCCGGCACCCACGAGCGCGTCCTGGTTCTGGCACTCATACCGACGCACCCGGCGGTGGTGCGAACACCCGTAGGCATTTTTCCATCGGCAAAAAATCCACCGGCGTCGTCCCCGCCAGCTCGCCATCCACCTCCACCGGAACAGCCTCCTCACACTCAACCCTCAACGATCGCGTCTGCAAATACGTCACCCCCTTCATTTTCTCGACCTTCCCGAGACCGATACCCGACAGGTAGCGGATGATATCGATCAGGCCTTGCTTCTCGAATACGATCACATCCAGCAGACCGTCCGTATTCGAGGCGCGCCGGAACACCTTGTAAGCCGGACCATACAATCCACCGTTGCCGATCAATGCGAACGCTCCCTCCACCACATCGCCACTCTCTGGGATCACGCGCAACAACGGTTGCGCCTTGCCTGCTACCGACAGCGCCGAGATGACGTAGCTCAACGGACCATACTTCTTCTTTCGTTCCCAGCTCGTCTCCTCGATGATTTGCGCATCAAATCCGACGCCAGCCAGCTGCACGAAGCCCTGGCCGTTCGCGGAGAAAAGATCCACGTCCCGGGTCGTCCCACCCTCGATCACTTCCCAGCACTCGCGCAAATCATGGATCGGCAAATCCAACTCACGCGCAAATAGATTCATCGTCCCCGTCGGAAAAACCCCGAGTGTCACATCGCTCCCGACCAGACCGCTGATCACCGCGTTGACCGTCCCATCTCCACCCGCAGCCACCACGCTGGTGCGACCGTCGGCGACCGCCTGCGTCGCCAACTCGTTTGCCTGCTCGAAACTCCGACTCTCGACGATCTCAAGTCGATCCGACAGACCACGAATTTCCGCCACCGACAGCTTCGCCTTCTCGCTCTGTGCAGAAGGATTGAGGATCACTAGGATCCGGGGTTCGGTCAGAGAACTCACGATGCGAGCTAGAGGTTTGCCAAGACCAACTCCTCCCACGAAGCATCGATTTCCTCTGGCTTGCGCGCCGGTTTCCCTGCCCGCGCATACCAGTAACCGGCGTTGCCTAAATCCCCCTCAATCAGGTGCAGCAGCGCATGGATCCAAGACCCCATCTGGGAATCGATATCCTGCGCAATATCATGGGCAGCCTCCCACTCGCCCTTCTTCGTATACCAGAGCGAACGCAGTTCGTCGCCCAAGCCCTCGGGGGGCTCGGCGTCGACTGCCACCGACTGTCTCATCGTTTCTAAATCGCTGATCATTAGTTTCAAACCTCACAGCCAAGACATCGATTTACAACTCAAAACCCACACCGCCCGCTGTTTTCAATTTTTCCTGAAAATCCAATAAGTTTTTGATTGACTGGAAACCCGCCCTATGACAGTTTGGCCACGTTGAAGGCAGCAGCGCCCAAAACCACCCAACAGACGTAGAATTAACAAGCGAGGCACCTACAGATAATGGCCATCCCCGCAAACAAAGCACCGAGAACCATGCTGGAAAAAACAGACAAAAAACTCACCCGGGAGAAGAAGCATCTCGCGTTCCCATTCGAACTCGTAAAAGAGAAACTCTCCCACGTCGCCGAGCAGATCAGCGATCAGGCGAAAGCATTCGACCCAGCGATCGAAGGCTACATTTCCTATGTCTGTGACACGAGCGGCAAACGTATCCGGCCAGCGCTCGCCATCCTCGTCGGCGACGCCACCGGTGGCACCACCGATGACCACATCAAGCTCGGTACGATCTTAGAACTGATCCACCTCGCCACCCTCGTCCACGACGACATCATGGACGGCGCCGACATCCGCCGCGGCGAACCGAC
>JBLHKE010000682.1:0-4386 GCA_047619485.1 Verrucomicrobiales bacterium
TTCCCCGACTCCGATTCTCCAAAACTCGGACAGCCCGCCTTCGACGCTGCCGGTGATCCAGAAGAACGCCATCAGTCCCCCGATTGTGAACAGCGCGAACTGCATCACGTCGGTCCAGATGACGGTGCGCATCCCGCCCATCAGCGTCCAGCCGATCGCGAACACGCCGATGACACAGATGCACGCCGCGAACGACCACGGTGTCACCACGTCTAGTGCGAGCGCCGCCACCAGCACGCGCACGGATTGCCCGAGGATGCTGCCGACCGAGAAGATCAACGTCGCTAACCGTTTGACGCCTTTGCCAAGACGGTTCTCCATGAAGTCATACGGGCTGTAAATTTCTTTCTCGTAGTAAACTTTCACGAAGAAGTAGCCGACGATGACACGTGCGAGGACGGAACCGATCGCCCACTGCAGGTAGGTGAAGTTGCCGGTGAGGGCGAACACCATGCCGGGCACGCCGATGAAGGTGACTCCGGAAATCTCCGTGGCGATGATCGATCCGCTGACTGCTTGCCAGGGCAACGAGCGCCCGCCGAGGAAGAAATCTTTGATGCTCGCCTGGCTGCCCGCCATCTTGTGACCGACCCAGGTTGTCAGACCGAGGTATCCGAAAACGACAAGCCAGTCGATCAGCGTAAAGTATTCGTGCAGCATAGGAGTGGAGGAAAAAAGAGAGGTGGCCAGCCGATCGTCTCAAAGAGCCGTGGAGCCACCAGGAACATTAGTTAAGTTTACTTAACATTCCCTGTCCTCGATCCGCAAGGAGCTGTTTGTCGGCAGCGACGAGCTGAAAATCAGGCGTTGAATCCTGCCCTTCCATCGGCGTTCTTACCTGAGATGAACTCGACCAGCCCAGACCCCACCGCCCTCAATGATTTAGCTGGCCTGTTGCGCCGGCGCCTTGAGGTGATCGCCGACCACGCTTGGCGCGATCGGGATCCAGATGGGCAGCTAGAAGCGCTAAAGGATGTCTCGCTGGAGATCAACGCGGTGCACGAGGCGCTCGCGGGTCAGGTGCATGCCAAGCTCAACCACTTCCTGACGCAATGCAGCTACGACAAAGCGCTCGCGTTTATCGAAGAGAGTTAGCCCGGATTAGAATCCATCGAGCGGATCCGTCGGATCTCCCTTCTCACCATCTGCCTCTTTGCTCTCGCTGATACGTGTGGTCGAGCGATCCTCTAGCGTCGCTGCCACGCGCTCCGCTCTTGCGGCGGCGTCCGTCATGATGATCAGGCGGTAGACCGGGTTGCCGTAGTAGACTGCGTGTAGTTTTTTGTCGTCCGTGATCCAGTGTTTGTTCTCGCGGTACTTGACGAACTCAGACCACTTGCGCTCGCCGCCGTTTTTCTCCAGCAGGTTCTCCATGATTTCATGCCTGAGATCTTTCCTCTTGTAGGTGATCCTCCAAACCTTGCCATCGCGATCGTACTCAGTCGTGATATTGATCTTATCTTTCTCGAACGTGTCGACCTTCTCCAAGCTGTCCTTCAATGCCGGTGTCGATTGCCCGATCGGCGCACCGTAGCGGCCATCGGTAGCCGTGAGTTCGCCACGGGTCTCACCGAGTCGGGCATCCGCTAAAAAGATACCGCCAGCCAAGGTGAGAGTCATTGTCAATCCAAAGCGTAATCCCGCGTTGCGGTGAGTTAGTCCCATGGCGTAGCCTAGGCAAACTACATGCTTAGTCAAAAAGGAACTAGGCTGCGGCGCACATTCGGCAGGTAGTTCGCTGATCCTGACCTTCTACTCGGTGTGACGCTGGAACGGATTCAGGTCGGCTAGTAAAAGCCGAACGCGACCTCGCAAACCGCCTTTTGACAATTCCTCGAACCGCTCTTCTGTTTTCTTTTCTAACTCCTCGCGGTGGCGTATCGCCTTCCAGAGCGCGGTCGATTGCGTGATTGTGGGGGTCGATGAGTAGCTCGAAATGTAGGATCGGGCACTCGGCTGATGGATGCGCGGATTTGTATTCATCATCTACTAAAATAACCCAAAAATCAGTGAATTTCAATCTAGCGGTTATAATTATTATGATAATTTATGCAGATGTCACGGGAGCGAGCATTCGTCATTGCTTTTGATGCCGGTGGTCGGAATACTTCTGGGTACTTCTTCCCCTTAAAAATTATGCCGAAACCCGTCTTAGGCAAAGGCCTTGGAGCCCTCATTGGAAAATCCGGCAGTAGAGCCGGAAAGAGCGATTCCGCGTCCGCAAACCACCGATCAGCCTCGTTGGCACCCTTAAAATCGATCGTTCCGAGTCCGCTCCAGCCGCGCACGGAATTCGAGCCCGAGCAACTGCAGGAACTCGTTGATTCGATCCGCGAGCACGGGATCATCCAGCCGCTGATCGTGCGTGAGGTCAAAGGCAAGCTCGAACTCATCGCGGGCGAGCGACGTTGGCGTGCGGCGACCGCACTTGGCCTCGAGCAAGTCCCAGTGCGCATTGTCGAAGTCAAAGACGATCGCCAGGTGCTCGAGATGGCGCTCATCGAAAACCTGCAGCGCGAAGACCTGAACCCGATCGAGGAAGCGCAAGCCTACGTGCGCCTAGCGCGCGAGTTCGACATGCGCCAGGAAGACATCGCCAAGCGGGTCGGCAAGAACCGTGCCACCGTGGCCAACGCCATGCGCCTCTTGGATCTGTCATCGCAGGTGCAGGCCTTACTCTCGACCCACCAGCTGACCACCGGTCACGCGAAGGTGATCCTCGGCGTGAAGAGCAAGTCTGACCAGAAGCTGCTAGCCTTGGAGGTCGTCAAGAAAGGGCTGACCGTGCGCGCGACCGAGCGGCTGGTCTCGCAGCACCTCAACCCTAACAAAGCCTCCAAGAAGAAAAAGCTCAAGGGCGACGAGGCGGCCGCGATCGAAGATGTTCAGAACCGCCTGCGCGAGCGCTTTGCCACCGAGGTCAACATCGCCCACAGCAAGGACAAGGGGAAGATCGAGATCCATTACTACGGCAACGACGACCTCAACCGCATCCTCGATCTGTTGGGTGTGAACGACTGATCCACACCCATGCTACGCCCCATCCATTTCGCCGCGATCGCGCTGGTCGCGGTCATCGGTTTTGCCGCGCTACCGTCTTGTAAAAAAAAGAACGCGGTCGAGCGGCACGAGTTTTCGGGTGAGCGCGCGTTGAAGTACGTGCATGAGGTGGTCGCCTTCGGGCCGCGCCCGGCTGGCTCGGACGCCCTAGAGAAATCCCGGGTCTACATCGAGGCGGAGCTCGCCGCCCACGGCTGGATCACCGAGCGCCAGGCCTTCACCAAGACTACCAGGCTGAAAGGCAAGGTGCGCTTCGTCAACCTGCGCGCTCGCTACGCGCCGGATGCGGCTGGCGAGATCGATTGGAACAAGGGCGGCGGGATGGTCGTCGTCGCGTCGCACTACGACACGAAGTGGTTCGAGGATTTTGAGTTCGTCGGAGCCAACGATGGTGGCTCCAGCACCGGTGCGCTGATCGAACTCGCGCACGTGCTCGCCAAGAACCATCCTAAAATAGCGAAAAAAGTCGAGCTGGTGTTCTTCGATGGCGAGGAGGCCTTCGGTGAAAATATCGAGCCGGACGATGGTCTGTATGGCAGCCAGTACTACGCTCGCGCGCTTTGGCGCCCAATCCCGGCGGCCGACAAGCCGAGTCACGGCATCGTGCTCGACATGATCGGCGACAAAGACCTGCTGCTCACGCCGCCACCCAACTCGGGTGACGGGCTGGTGCAACTAGCGATCGACTGCGCCACTGACCTCGGCTACAGCGACCACATCGAGCCCGGTCGTATCGCCATCATCGACGATCACGTCCCGCTCAATACCGAAGCACGATTCCCGTCGACCGACCTGATCGACTTCACCTATGGCGGAGACGTCGGAGGCGGCTCTTTCTGGCACACGCGCCACGACACCCTCGACCGGATCAGTGCTGAAAGCCTCGAGATCACCGGCCAGATCACGATCGAAATGCTGGTCAGGCTGCTCGGGGAGTAATCGGACGCTGGCGACTGGAATTTGCCCCGAAAGCTGAGTATGCTAACCGCCCATGACACTGACATTCCGCCAAGCTGGAGCCGTTCTGGCGCTCCTGTTCACCAATCTAGCCAGCGCTGAGGTCGATTTCGCGCACCAGGTGCTGCCGATCCTGACGGAGCACTGCGCCGAGTGCCACAGCAACGGGAAGTACAAGGGTAGCCTATCGATCGACACTCGCGATGCGCTGTTGGAGTCTGAGAGCGTCGTCGTCGGCAACTCGGCTGAGAGCTTGTTCATCGAGGTTTTGAGCGCGGAAGATCCTGACGACCGCATGCCCCAGAAGGCCGATCCATTGACGGCAGACAAGATCGCGGTGCTGACGCAGTGGATCAACGAGGGGCTCGT
>JBLHKE010000683.1:0-4386 GCA_047619485.1 Verrucomicrobiales bacterium
CCCTTGCTGACCCGTGCGGAAGACGCTGACGATCACAACCTCCCGCTGATGCTCTGGTATGGCATCGAGCCACTCGCAGAGCAGACGCCCGAAGCGCTCTTAACGCTCATCGAGAACGCCGCGATTCCCACGCCGCGTCAGTTGATCGCCCGCCGCCTCGGCGAGGACGTGGAGCGTCGGCCCGGCCCGTTGAACGACTTGCTGTTATTGACAGCAACCAAGCCAGCCGCCTTCCAACAGGACGTTCTCACTGGGCTGGGTGAGGCGCTGGCCGGTTGGCGCCACGCACCGAAGCCAGCTGCCTGGGACGCCGCGAGTCTCCAGTTTGCCAAAGTGCATCAAGCCCGTGTGCGCGAGTTAGCCGGGGTCTTCGGCGATGGGCGCGCGCTGGACAGCCTGCGTGCGCTGGCGCTCGACACTACCGCCGAGATGCCTGCCCGCCGAGATGCCCTCAGTTCGTTGATCGATGCGCGCGCCGATGGTTTGCAAGCGCTGTGCGAACAACTGTTTAAAGTGCGCGACCTCACTGGCACCGCGGCTAGAGGTCTCGCACTGAACGATGATCCAGCCATCGCCGACCAAATACTCGCGCATTTTCCAGGGCTGCCTCCTATCGAGAAATCGTCGGTGATGGACGCATTGCTCACACGTCCCTCGTGGGCGGAAAAATTGCTCGATGAGATCGCCGCCGGGAGAATCTCGCGTGATGACCTGACCGCCTTTCACGCCAGACAGATCAACGGATTCCACGACGCGGCACTCGACGGAAAGCTTGCTGAGGTCTGGGGCGCGTCGCGTGAGTCGTCAGCCGATAAGACCGCGCTCATCGCCACTTGGAAACAACGCCTGACGCCCGAGTTGCTCGCCCGATCGAACCAGCGCAAGGGGCAGGTCCTTTTCAACCAGATCTGTGCGAGCTGCCACCGACTGTATGGCGAGGGCGGAAGCATCGGTCCCGACCTCACCGGCAGTGGTCGCGCGGATCTCGGTTACCTATTGCACAACATCGCCGACCCAAGTGCCCTCGTCGCCGCCGACTACCAACTCTCGTCCCTCACGATGGCGGACGGGCGCGTGCTCAGTGGCATGATCCGCTCCCGCAATGACAGCATCATCGTCCTGCAGACTCTCACTGAAACCCTCAGCCTGCTGGTGTCCGATGTGACGAAAAGCGAGACCTCGCCGCTCTCAATCATGCCCGACGGCCTGCTCGGCGCGCTCGATGAAACTCAGACCCGCGATCTCATCGCCTACCTGATGTCGAAGGAGCCGCTGCCAGAAAAAACCAAGGTCGGGTTCTGGAGCTCGCCAGACATCGCGGGCGACCCCTTGTTCTTCATCCGCGAAGACGAAGCGCCCGCCGCGAAAGCTAAGCTCCTCTTCACACCGCAGACAGCGCCGGATCTACGCGGCGCATCGGGTGAGATGGTGTATGAACTCGGGCGCGACTTCACTTGGACTCCTGGCTCGCGCGAGATCGTGCTCACCGAGTGGTCGCGCATCCCATTCAAGACCGTCGCCCAGCTGCACCCCGCGCCGGGCTCACCGAATTCATACGACGGGTTCCGCGACACAAAATGGCACATGCTCTACGCGCAGGGTCGCTTCTTCCACGATCTGCAGAGCGTGGCCACCTACACGGCGAGCGAACCGTGGCCCAACTCGGTGCCTGTGGCGAAACCAGATCAGCTCCCGCACCTGCATGCGCGCCTCGCCGCCCATGAGTCGGTGAAAGTGGTGGTGCTCGGCGACAGCATCTCGACGGGGCTCAATGCCTCCGCGACGGGTGACGTCGCCCCGTATCAGCCCGGCTACCCCGAACTCGTGACCCGCGGCCTCGCCAAGCGCTTCGGAACCGAGGTTACATTAAAGAATCTCTCCGTAAGCGGAATGGATGCGGAGTGGGGCCTGACACAGATGCCGTCGGCGATCGCGGAGAAGCCCGATGTTTTCATCTGCGCTTTTGGAATGAACGACGCCTCTGGGCTGATCCCGCCCGAGAAGTTTGCCGCGACGATCCGCCAAATGATCGACCAACTCCAAGCCGCCAACTCAGACTGCGACGTAATCCTCGTCTCGCCGATGACCGCCAACCCCGAGTGGAAACACGCCCAGCCGTCATTCTACCCCGCCTACGCGAAAGCGCTACAAGCCCTCGCCGGCCCCGGATGCGTTGTCGCGGATGTGACCTCCGTCTGGCTCGCCCTGCTCGAACGCAAAGGTGTGCTCGACCTCAGCGGAAACGGCCTGAACCATCCCAACGACTTCGGTCACCGTGTCTACGCAGATGTGGTGCTCACAACCATCGGCACCCCGTCACCCGAGTGATCTGCGGGCGACATCCCCTGATAAAATTGCCCCCACTCTAACCCAGCCCGACAGGCGCCTAGGCACGCCGGGGTCAGAAAAGCAATTTTCTAGGAGCCTGTCGGACTTAGAGGATTCGAGCAAAACGTTTTAGAATTCCGATCCAGATCCGTTTGCTGGGGAGGATTTAAATGGATTTAATGACGATTCAGCGGGCGGATCTGGGCGAATTCTAAAATGATTCTTGCCGGAGCGGGTAAGTCCGACAGGCTCCTCGCAATAGCCTCGGCATCCTGCCCGGGATCCTACAGACCTTCGATTTTCGACTTCGGCAACATACCAACGCTACGGTGCTGCTGGCTTGCTCAATTCTGTCAGCTTGCTAGCTTTCCCAGATGAAATCCCGTCTGACAGCTCTGTTCTTGCTTCTGGCTGCCGCCCTCTGCACGGCTGACGAAAACTGGCCGCAGTGGCGCGGTTCTGAGCACACCGGAATTGCTGACGGCACGAAGATGCCGCCGCTAAATTTCAGTGACAAAGAGAACGTGCGCTGGTCGATGCCGATCCCCGGCCGCGGGCACGGCTCGGCGATGGTTTTTGGATCGCGGGTTTTCATCGCCGCCGCCGATGAGGTCGAGAAGAAGCAGTGGCTGCTGTGTTTTGATCGCAAGACCGGTAAGAACCTCTGGACGAAGCTGGTGCATAACGGCGGATTCCCGCCGAAGTCGAACAAGAAAGCCAGCCAGGCCTCGTCGACGCCGGCCTGCGATGGCGAGCGCGTGATTATCAATTTTCTCAACGCGGGCGCCGTGCATACGACGGCCTTCAGCCTCGATGGGATGCAGCTGTGGCAGACGAAGATCAGCGACTACGTCGTCCACCAGGGTTTTTCGACTTCACCGGCGATCTACAAATCGCTGGTGATCGTCTCGGCCGATACAAAGATCGGTGGCACGATCTGTGGGCTAGATCGCAAGACCGGCAACATCAAGTGGAAGGTCGATCGCCCGAAAGATCCAAACTACACCTCGCCGATGATCTACAAGATCGGCGGGCGCGACCAGTTGATCCTCCAAGGCTGCCGCGTGGTCACGAGTCTCGATCCGGCGAGCGGGGAAAAAATCTGGGAGCACAAGGGATCGACGATCGAATGCGTGAGCTCGATTGTCACCGACGGTAAGCACGTGTTCACCAGTGGCGGCTACGACAAGAATCACGTCGCGGCGATGTTGGCGGACGGTAGCGGAAAAGTCGTCTGGGAGAACACCAGCCGCGTCTACGTGCCATCGATGATCGTCCACGACGGTTACCTCTACGCGATCATGGACAACGGCAATGCGATGTGTTGGGAGTGCGAGAGCGGCGAAGTCATGTGGCGCGAGCGCCTGTTGCGTACGACCAGCGCCACACCGGTGATGGTCGGTGATCGCATCTACGCGGTGGACGAGGGCGGGCAGTTCGCGGTGATCAAAGCCGATCCGGATAACTACGAAGTGCTCGCGAAAAATCAGCTAGGCGATCAGGTTTTTTCAACACCGACGATCTGCGGCGGCGAGATCTTTGTCCGGGTGGCAGAACAGGTGGACGGCAAGCGCAAGGAGCGACTCTACTGCATCGGCGCTGGCAATTGATCTACTTCGGTGTCTCTCCGATCAGCTCCGCCAAGACCGCGTCGATCGCTTCTCCGCCGGGACTACCGACCCCGTATGGTGCAATAAATCGGTCGGGGTATCACGCGGCCTTCCTGTGATAGTAGTTTTGCAGCCCGCTGACGCGTCTGCGCCTCTGCACGTCACTACCCGGCTAGACAGGCAGGATCCGAATCGAAATGGAAACAATTATTTCCAAAATGGGTCTGCCGTCGAAGCCTTGTACATGGGTCTTCGACGAGGGTGGAGAACCCAGTTGGTCGAGGGAGTTAGGTGGGCACGGCAGCTACAGCGAGTTCACCTGATCTGCCGCGACCAATAAAGGCGGGCGCCTAGCGGCTCTCGGGGCGTCGGCTGATTAACGGCACCCTACGCCATCATCTACCGCTCCAAACGCCATCATAACACCAGACGCAACTTCGAGATCTTC
>JBLHKE010000684.1:0-4367 GCA_047619485.1 Verrucomicrobiales bacterium
TGACCCGACGTGGGGATCAACCTTACACTATCCAAATGACGAGCCGCCGTTTCGCGGGGATTTTTTGCTTCCTCGCGCTTAGCCTTACACTTCTATCGCTTACGATCCCAGCCTCTGCTAATGAGGCACTCGCGGTGGCGATTGGAAAGGGTACTGAGCTCGTTGAGGCAAAGGCGAAAGTTGAAAAAATCGATCTGCCGCGCGATTTGAGATCGAAGTTAGTCCGGCCGGGCGTGATGAAATTCGATTCGTATCGCTTAGCCAAAGCTCAGAGCGTTGACTATTTTCTCGTTTACTTCGGGGCGCACTGGTGTCCGAACAGCAAGAAATTTACACCCAAGCTGACGGAATTCTATCGCGAGCAGCGCCGTAAATACCGTAATTTCGAGGTGATTTTCGTCAGTGCTGACAAGGATGAAGAAGCGATGTTGCACTACATGAACGGATACAAGATGCCGTGGCCGGCCGTCAGGTTCGGAGGACACAAGAAACTCAAAAGTCTGACTGGGCTTGCCGGGCGTGGCTATCCCTGTGTCGCGCTAGTCGATGCGAAGGCCGGGAAGATTCTCGCGCACAGTTATGGCGAGAGCCGCAAAGGTGTCTATATCGGACCAATGAAGCCGGTCGAAGCGCTCGGTGAGATTCTCGAGAAGCAGCCAGTTGCCGTAGGGGGATCGGTTCGGGGCGCAGGTAATTAAACTGGGAGGCGTTCGTGTCAATGGCGAAACAAGGAACAGCGGCGAGTGAAAAACTCTGGATGGTGCTCGACCCTGCAGAGGGGGATCCACCTGAGATACCTGGAATCCACCCATTGGTTGCGCGTATCCTGCACCAGCGTGGCTACTCGACGGCCGAGGCGCAACTCGCCTTCCTCGACCCGAAGCTGAACGCACTCAGCGATCCGTTTCTCCTACCCGAGATGGACGCTGCTGTAGACCGGGTGCTCGCCGCGATCGATTCGGGCGAACGGGTCGCGCTCTACGGCGACTACGACGTCGACGGAGTCACTTCACTAACACTTTTCAAAACAGTCCTCGGCGCCTTCGGCCTAGAGGTTAGCACCTTCCTACCACATCGCATGGCCGAGGGCTACGGGCTGAGTATCGAGGGGCTCGGGAGATGCATCGAGGAGCATGCTCCGAGCCTGATCATCGCCGTAGACTGCGGCACCTCCTCGATCGAGGAGGTGGCGTGGCTGAAGGGGGAAAAGGGGATCGATACCATTATCTGTGATCACCACGAGGCCAGTCCGGCTGGTAGGCCGGATTGCGTGGCGCTGGTAAACCCCAAGCTTGGTGAAAATTTTCACTACCTCTGTAGTGCGGGGGTGGTTTTCAAGGTCGCCCACGCCTTACTCAAGCGGCGCCCGCTGGACGGTTTCGACCTCCGCAAGCACCTTGATATCGTGGCGGTCGGCACCGTGGCAGACATCGTCCCGCTCGTCGGTGAGAACCGGGCGCTGGTGCGGCGCGGTCTGCATGAACTGGCTCGCACGGAGAACCTGGGGCTCGCCGCGCTCGCGGAGGCGGCGGGTGCTTCTGCACCGTTCGATTCGGCGGACATCGGGTTCAAAATTGGTCCACGCCTGAACGCGTCTGGCAGGCTGGCCTCGGCGCAGGCGTCGCTAGATTTGATGCTGTGCGAGAATCCGGGCGAGGCGCAGGCGTTGGCTACTGGTCTGGATACTCGCAACCGCGAGCGGCAGCAGATCGAGGCGAAAATCCGCGAACAGGCGCTCGCGATGGTAGAGGAGAGCTTCGACCCTGAGCGAGATGTTGCGATCGTTCTCGGCTCGCCGGAGTGGCATGCTGGAGTGGTTGGAATCGTGGCCTCGCGTGTGTCGAAAAAATTTCACCGACCAACCTTCATCATCGGCTTTGATGAAGATGGGGCGGGCAAGGGGAGCGGGCGCAGTGTCGAGGGGATCTCGCTGGTGGATGCGATCAACGAGTGTCGCGATTGTTTGATCAAGGGTGGCGGTCACGCAATGGCGGCTGGGATCAGCATCGAACTCGACAGGCTGGAAGAATTCCGAAGTGCGTTCAGCGAGGCGATCCGCAAGCAGGTGAAAGGTGACGAGTTGACGCCGCGCCTCCACATCGACATCGAGGCAACGCTCGGCGAGATCGACGACTACCTACTGCCGAGCTATCTGCGGATGGAGCCGCTCGGGCAGCACAACCCGCGTCCGATTTTCATGGTGCGTGGTGTCCATCCCGCCGCGGAGCCGCGCGTGTTGAAAGAGAAGCATCTGCGCCTGTCGATCCGCCAGGGGGGAGTGGTCCGCGAGGCGATGTTCTTTAGCGGGAACGAGTCGCCGCTGCCGCGCGCACCGTGGGACATCGCGTTCACTATCAATCGCAACGAGTGGCGCGGTAAGGTCTCGCTGCAGATGATCGTGGAAGATATTCGAACGACCGTCTAGTGGCGCGCGCCGTGTTCCACGACCTTCCGGCTAGTGCCAGCGCACCTTCGCGCCGGTGCCGGTGTAGGCCTTACCCGCGCTGTGCATCTGCGCTTGATCGGCTGTCGGCAGGTCTTCGGTATCGGTGTCGATGACCGCTCCTGCCGAGGTTTTGCGGAACGCGTGATCCTGAGATTCACCGAGCTAATGGCAATCGTCGATCGCAGACATGCAGGCCGCGGGATCGACGTGGCGTGGCTTGGGCTGACCGGAGGTGCAGGAACTGAGGGCAGATACGGTAAGGGCGTGTTCGGAAATTTCGGCACCCAGGCTAAAGTTGGACGCTGCGGAGCGCAAACAAGGTTGTCAGCGGGGACACTTCAGCTTAGAACTTCTGGCAAATGCCTTTGCTGTCGCCAACAAGCGAGAACCAATACCCGAAGCGTTCGGCATCTGCCGCGCTAGTTGCTCTTGTCGTGGGGGCGGTGTTTTTGGTGGTGCTCATGCAGGGAGAATCTGGGCGCTATTTTTCGAAAACAGCGTCGCTCGATCGTGAGATCAAGGGGGCGAAACCATCTGGCGATCACGGCTTTCGGGTGACTCTGCCGAAGGCGTTCAGGAATGACCCACGGGTGGCCGAACAGGCGGTCCTCCTCGAGGATGGCGTGCCGTTACCATTACGGATTGAGAAAATCAAACACGTTGGGGCGATCGGGAATGGTCGCTACCGCATTACGCAGAAGGGCATCTATTTTTCGGCGCCCGACAATTCTGACCCGGGGGCGAACGGTCGCACGTATCGCCTGAGTGCGCCACGCAGCATGAAACCTGCGGTGACCTGGGGCTCGCTCGTCTTGTTTTCCGGAGCGCTGTTCTGCCTGATGCGCTGGGGTGTCCCGCGACGCTCTGGCTGGCAGGTGCGACCATGGGTCGAACCGGTGCTCGTGTTGTCGATTTCGCTGGCGGCGATGCTGTGGTCGCTGAATCACTACGCTGATTACTCGGACGGTTGGCTGATCGTCAAGGGGGTGCCTTACAGTGATGGCATCGGTTGGGTCGAGTTGGGGAAGAGCCTCTCGGAGGGGCGCGGGTTCTCCGGGGGATTCGGGGCGCACCGGGGAGGCTACCCGATCCTGCTCGGGAGCTTCTTCTCGCTGGTTGGCGGCGCTTCGGTGTTCCTGGCGAAGCTTTTTAATGTGTTGATGTTAGGGATTGGGGCGACGGCGATCTACCTGCTCGCGCGCTCGGCGTTCGGTCGCGGACTTGCGGTGATCGCCTTGCTCGGGCTCCTGTTGGGAACCCGCTTCGGGGTGCTCTCGCAGATGACTTTGACCGAACCGGTCGGTTTCGCGCTTGCTGCGATCGGTTTGCAGCAACTGCATCGCGCTCTGTCGGAGCCGGCAACGTGGAGATTTCTTGTGGTCGGGGTGTTCCTCGGCCTATCGAACCTGGTGCGACCGTTCACCCTGCTGGCGCTCCCGATTTTTGGCGCGCTGATCCTTTGGCTGGCGTGGCGGCAGCGCTGGGGCTGGCGTCGTTTCGCGATCGCCGGAGTTGCCTATGTAGGTGGTGCGATGTTGATCTTCGGACCTTGGGTGGCACGGCAGAAGGCCGATTGGGGGGTGGCGACGCTGGATCTTAATAGTGCTGTGATGCTCTACGGAGCCGCTGCCAAACCGCCGGAAGGAGGGAAGCAGATGCTGGCTGCGCGCCACTACCGTGAAGGTGATGCTGCGGGTTTTGCGCGTTACGATCACGGCCCGCGCTACCACTACTACATGGATCAGTACAAGGCGTCGGTGGCGGAAGATCATAGCGCGTACTTCGCTTTCATCCGATCGAAATTCGTCGAGTTCTTTTCGGCGCCGGGTTTTGGGGATGGCCATGTGCGCGAACAGCTCGGTGTGGTTTTCTTTTGCGCGCTGGTAGTGGTGGCTTGGCGTCGGCGATTGCCGCCGCTTGT